>SKLB01000264.1 GCA_007123465.1 Spirochaetales bacterium | reverse complement strand
CGGTTGAAAAATCAAAGACGAGCCGCGAAACAAAGAGGGCGGTGAACATGGACGAAACGATTCCTACCGAAAGCGTAACGGCAAAACCCTGGATCGGACCCGAACCAAGTTGTGACAGAAAAACTGCCGCAATAAAGGTGGTAATATTTGCGTCCATGACGGTCCAGAACGCTTTGTCAAACCCTGCGCGTACGGCTGCCTGCGGGCTCTTGCCCAGGCGGTACTCTTCTTTGATGCGCTCGAAAATGATAACGTTGGCGTCGACCGCCATACCCACGGTCAGGATCACACCGGCGATACTGGTCAGCGTCAGCGTCAGATTGAACACCGAGAGAATCGACACAATGAAGAAGAGGTTCAGCGCCAGCACCAGGTCAGCGATGATCCCCGCTCCCTTGTAGTAGATCACCATGAAAATCATGACCAGCGCAAACCCCAGCGCAATGGCGCGCAAGCCGGCCTGGATGGTTTCGGCTCCCAGCTGGGCGCCAACGGTCTGCTGGTTCAGCACGTTGAGATCGATCGGCAGCGCGGCGGTACGCAGCACCCGCGCAATGTTCTGCGCCTGGTCCTGATCGAAACCGCTGATGCGCACCTGGCCGGTAGGAATCTCTTCCTGGATGGTGGCGTAGGCACGCACACGGTCATCCATTACAATCGCCAGGCTCGACCCGACGTTGTCTCGTGTCAGTACCGAGAAGCGCCGCGTTCCCTCACCGTCGAGCACAAAGTTCACCAGCGGCCGGTTTGTCAGCGGATCGCGGCCTACCTGCGCTTCGGTAATATGCTCCCCCGGCAGCCCGTGCTCGGATACGTCTTCGCGAATCACGATGTAGCGCACAAACCGGTCGATCCCGTACTGATCACGGGTAACGTACTCGGCTATCCTCGATCCGGCGGGCACAAAGTCCGGCACACCGTCTACTTCCGGCGACCATCCCGGCTGCTGCTGCTGCAGCTGTGCCAGCTCGGCGGTAGCCTCATCGTCCACGATGTGGAAGTTGAGGCTGCCGCGCCCCATCAGGAACGAGTCCACCCGCTCGCGATCATCATCACCGGGAATCTCGATTGAAATACGCGCCTGATCCATACGCCGAATCTGCGGTTCGGTGATCCCGAAGCGGTCGATCCGGTTTGAAAGAATCTCCAGCGCAAGGCTTACTGCCTCGTCCATCTGTTCCTGAGTGGGGTCCTCGCCAAGCCGCTGCGCCAGGCTCTCCCTGTCTGCCTCAAGCACTACGTTGACGCCTCCGGAGAGATCGAGCCCCAGCTGGATTATCCGGTCACGGATTGACTGCAGCTGCTGGATACGGTCGCGATGATGCGACTCGATTGCCTCGAACGCCTCCCGCTCGCTGCGGAAACCGGCGAGCACGTCGCGGACCGTCCAGGTCGAGGGTAGGTCGCGTTCTTCCAGGCGGTAATTCTCGCGCGCTGTGTCGATCAGGAACCGATACTCGTCGGGCAGTTCGCTCTGCGGCGATTCGGTAGATAACTGCCGTAGCTCGAGCAACGTAGTACGCGCCTGGTCCTGGGCGTACTCACGCACCTGAGTACGCGACAGACGTGCCAATTCCTGTTCCTGAGGCGAAAGCAGGAAATACCAGTTAACCGTTGGCCAGACGAAAAACCCACCGATGATGATCAACACCAGCACGGTGAGGAGCCGGACTCGCTTACTCATATGATTCTATCTCTCCGGAAACCAAAATGTCGGCTATTCCTCGTCCGAGGCGTCCTCAGTGGTATCCTTTTCCTTCTGTGGCTTCGAAGCGCTGCGCTTATCGACAACATTACCAATAGCCGACCGGTTGAACTCGATCGAAGTATTGGAATCCACTTTGAGCACCACGCTGTCTTCTTTGAGTGACTGGATGGTGCCGCGCATGCCGCCAATGGTCACAACCCGGTCACCCTTGCGCAACTGACTGAGCATCTGCTTGGTCTCTTTCTGACGCTTGCTCTGCGGTCTGATGATCAGGAAGTAGAAAATCAGAAAAACCAATCCGAATGTCACCAGTGTCGGCACAATTGAAGCCGGCCCACCTTGAGCTCCGCCGGCCGGCGGCGCCATCAACAGCGGAAGATTATGAAAGATTGTAGCCATGATTATATTGTCCTTCGTTGAGATTTCGACAACCGTAGCACACAACGACAGCGGCAGTCAATAAAGCGCTCGATATTGCAAACCGGGCTCGTAATCAGCCCCGGCCTGGTCAGACCGCCAGGGTTCGGGTGATTCCCTCGGGTACCTCGAAGACGCCGAACAGGCGCTTGAGCGCTATCTCCGAGGAAGCGTCAAAAGAGGTGTGCTCGCGCATGTATGATAACAGCTGCTCCATCTCCTGCGCGTCTGCAGAGTAGAGCGCTGAACAGAACGCCTGGCGATAGAGGCCCTTCTCGACCAGCTCCAATGTGCCGAGCGACCGATAGCGCTTCCGGCTGCGCGCGTCTACCACGGCCGTATTGCCCTCAAAGCCTATCGCAAATACAAAGTCTTCACGCTTCATTATGCTGACCTGCCACCCTCAAGATACGGCCCAAAACCAAAAAGGGGAAGCCGTAATGGCTTCCCCGTTGTAATGCAGCGACAAATTACATCATGCCGCCCATACCGCCCATGCCGCCCATTCCTCCAGGAGGCATTCCTCCGCCGCCGCCGGAACCATTGTCCTTCTCCGGCAGATCGGTAATGGCGCACTCGGTGGTGAGCAACAGCGCAGCAATTGACGCAGCATTCTGCAGCGCGCTGCGAGCGACCTTGGCGGGATCTATGATACCGGCCTTCACCATGTTGACCCATTCCATCTTGGCAGCGTCAAAGCCGGTGCCCTTCTTCTCGGACTTGGCGCGCTCGGCGATGATCGACCCGTCGAGTCCAGCGTTAATCGCGATCTGGCGCATCGGTTCTTCCAGCGCGCGCTTGACGATGCGGAAGCCGACTCGCTCGTCCTCGGGCATTTCGGTTGCGTTGAGCTTGTCGAGCGCTTCGATTGCCTGTACCAGCGTCACACCACCACCGGGGATGATACCCTCTTCGATGGCCGAGCGCGTGGCAGACAGCGCGTCTTCAACACGGTGCTTCTTCTCTTTGAGCTCGACTTCGGTAGCCGCGCCCACGTTGATAACCGCAACACCACCGGCCAGTTTGGCCAGGCGCTCCTGCAGCTTCTCGCGGTCGTAGTCCGAGGTGGTCTCTTCGATCTGGGCCTTGATCTGGCCGATGCGATCCTTGATGTCCTGAGCCTTGCCGGCGCCGTTGATGATCGTGGTATTCTCTTTGTCTACCTTGACCGAGTTAGCGGTGCCGAGCTGGCTGACGTCGGTGGTCTCCAGCTTCAGTCCTAGCTCCTCAGAGATAACCTGCCCACCGGTGAGAGTTGCGATGTCTTCGAGCATCGCCTTGCGACGATCGCCAAATCCGGGCGCCTTGACCGCAACTGCCTGCAGCGTACCGCGGATATTGTTGACAACCAGAGTGGCCAGCGCTTCGCCTTCGATGTCCTCGGCGATAATCAGAATAGGTTTGGACTGCTGAGCAACCTTTTCCAGCACGGGCAGCAGGTCCTTCATGCTCGAGATCTTCTTGTCGTGGATCAGAATGTAGGGTGTCTCGAGCACCGCGGTCATGTTGTCTTTGTTGGTTGCAAAGTACGGCGAAACGAAGCCGCGGTCAAACTGCATGCCCTCGACGAATTCGGTGGTAGTCTCGATCGTCTTGGACTCTTCAACCGTGATCACTCCGTCTTTGCCGACCTTCTCCATTGCTCCGGCGATTTCCTCGCCGATCTCCATGTCGGCGTTAGCCGAAATAGCGGCAACCTGGGCGATCTCTTCCTTGTCCTTGATTACCTTTGACATCTTGGCGATTTCACCCACGGCAACCTGAACCGCGTGGTCGATACCGCGCTTGATTCCCATTGGGTTGATGCCGGCGGCGACACTCTTGAGACCCTCTTTGACAATGCTCCACGCCAGAACCGTTGCGGTTGTGGTTCCGTCACCGGCTACGTCATTGGTCTTGGTCGCTACTTCTTTCAGAAGCTGTGCACCCATGTTCTCGAACGGGTCTTCGAGCTCGATCTCTTTTGCGACCGATACGCCGTCCTTGGTTACCGTAGGAGCACCGAACTTCTTGTCCAGCAGAACATTTCTGCCTTTTGGACCCAGGGTAACGCGAACTGCGTTAGACAGTCTTTCTACCCCGCGCAAGAGCGATCGGCGTGCCTCTTCGTCGAACAATAGCTGTTTGGCCATATCAACACCCTCTCTTCTTTGATTTCCTAAAGATTTCTTCACACGTGATAAATCTGGTTGATTGTTGCGTGTTCGCGGGAAAGATACAAAGGAATAGCGTATTCATCAACTGAATTTTGCAAGAAAAGTTGTCTATCATGAAGATTGATTGACTTTTTGCCTGCCTGTGGTAGAAATACAGTCATGAAACGGCGTTTAGCTCTCGCCCTGCTGTTCCACACGCAGCAGCCGGATGCCCAGACCACAGTCAGCTCCGATGCCATTGAGCAGCTGCTGCAGTGGCCGAGGTTTGCCGAGGCCGGGGTAACCTGGAGCTTTCCGGCCACGCTTCTGCAACACCCCCAGACGCCGATCAACCGCACGCTGAACCTGATCCGCTCGCGCTGCCGTAGGGGACTCGACAGCCTGGCTGCGTGCGGTTACAGCGGTGTACCCCACGGTGCGCTGCTGCAAGCCGAGCTCAAGCGTGAACTGTCGTGGACGATGCGTAACGCCCGGGGAGACGGGCTGGGCGCACACTTCGGTGTTGAGCTCCCCGGATTCTTCCACGCAAGCGCCGACCTCGCGCGCGGAGCAGCGCTGCAGCGCTACCAGGACAGTTTTGCCTTTGTTGCCGCCGGTTTCGATTCCGCCGGCAGCACTCCACTGGGAGAACTGATCCTCTACGGTGAACAGCGCCGTTACCGCGTTGCCGGTGCGGACTGGACCCGCCTGCAGGGCGGCCTGACAGAGGCAGCAGCCGCCAGAATGGTTCGCAGACTCGCGCGCGCATTGACACGCTCTGCAAAGCGCTCCCCGTCGGCTGTGCTGCTGATTCACTTCGGCAATCCGCAAGACGGGCTGCCGCTGCGCCGCCTGCAGCAGTTGCTGCAGGCGGTTGCAAAGCGCACGTCGCTGCAGCTGGTCCCGCTCAGCCGGGAGTTCGTTGCGTCCTGTGATGAGGACCACCACGCTGCGCCGGTTATCGACGTGGTGCAACCGGATCCGGTTACGCCACAGTTGCTGCACGCGGTGCGCCGTGCTGCACAGCAGCGCCACGGGCGGCAGACCGCAGAACAGACTCACTCGATCCTCAGCCTGCTGTGCAGCGACATTGGCGCAGAAGACAGAGCAGAACGGCACGCAGCCTCCAATGCGGACATTTCCCTGGACCGCGAGTATATCGCCAGCATGATGGGGTCAGCCACGCTGAGCGAAGAAGGCATTACCGCCTGGTTTGATAACGGCGCGCTGTGCCGCATAGACAGCGATGAGTACTCGCTGCTGTCGCGCCGACCATCGCTCGGCTGGATCGAGTTCCGCGGCAGGCGCTGCACCATGAGCGTCGAAAGCGCTTTCTCGTTTGAATCGCGCCACGCGCGCGGGCTATCGACCTACGCATCGCTGGTGGATCCGGCGCTGCAACAGCCCGGCAGCCTGCAGATGGATGCCCTGTTTATCGAAAACAGCGGCTGGCTGCTGCTGGACCTGCACTTCACTACGCCGGTGGCAGCCTCAGATGCGCCGGTAGTGCGGCTTTCACCGCTGGAGATCGCGCTCTATGAGTGCGCGGTCGGGCAATGGATTGAGATCGAAAGCGTCTACCCAGACGGCAGTCAGGGAGCTGCCTATATCGAAGCCGGGAATAAGCCGGCACGGAGTACCATCTGGGGCAGCCTCTTCCGCATCCGCTGGCAGGACAGGGTAGTGTCGCTCGGCTACCCGGCATTGAGCGGCCCGATTGTTGCACCGTTGACCGTGGAGGTAACCCCGGCGGGCAAACGCTGCTGCCGCATCGGGGTGCACGTTGCCGGTTGCCTGGAGCGGCCGGATCTGTCGCGCGCCAGCCAACAGCGTGTAACACTCTGTCTGGCACCCGGCGAGCCCGATACCGATATCGTCAGCACTCCACCGGAGCGGCTGCGCGCGGCACTGTTGCAACCAAAGCAGCCCGGTTAGCGCGTGTAGATCAGCTCATCGGGTTGCAGTAGAGTAACACGGCTACCGTCACCGCGTAGTACCTCCAGAGTCCCGTCGGCAGCAACGCCGAGAATCTGTACGTGCGCAGCGGGGCCGCCGCCGCAGCGCAAACCGGCCGTCAGGCCGCGTCGGTAGAGACGGCCGTTGACGGCTGAGCGCCAGGCGGGGTCACGCAGGCTCGTTTCCAGGCAGCTCAGCAGCGAATAGAGAACCGTAAGGCGGTCGAGTGTGTGCCCGGTAGCCAGTGCCAGCGAAGTGGGGCCCGGCGGCGACACGCGGTCTGCCGCCGGGCCTGATTCTGCCTGCAGCTCACTGAAATCGGTCTGGTTGACGTTCAGTCCAATCCCGATGTGGTACCTGCCGCTGACCCCTTCGCACAGAACGCCGCACAACTTGCGGCCGCACACCAGCACATCGTTGGGCCACTTGATATCAACGTCGGACTGCGCCACACCGAGAACGACCGCCGTGCGGGCAACCGCAAGGCCCGCGCGTAACGGGATCGAGCCGATCTCGGATTGTCGGCCGGCCGGTGTAGCCGCGGCGCGCGATACCGTCAGCGTCAGCAGCAGGTTTTCGCCGGCCCTGGCGTGCCAGTTGCGGCCGGCTCCGCGGCCACGACCGGCGTGCTGGAGGTCCGCCCACAATACAGTCCCGTCGGCGGTCTGGGCCGGCAGGCTGCGCGCATCGTCCATAGTGGAGCCGGTTTCGCTGCAGTGGTACAGCGGTGCCGTTCGGAAGGCAGAGGAGTAAGCAAAGAGTGAATAGTGCGGCGGTACCATAGTGCTACAGTATAGCTGAAAGCAGGCAGTCCGGCGATCAATTGCAATTCGCAAGCGAAAACCGCATACTTGCTATGCCATGGATTACAACCCGTTTCGTGAAGGTCTCGGCCACTCTCATCGCTCCGATCCGGTAACGGTGGTGATTTTCGGCGTCACCGGCGACCTGACCCGCCGCAAACTGCTGCCGGCGCTGTTTGCCCTCTATCGCAAGGGAGTCTCACGGTTGAAGGTGGTAGGCTTTGCGCGCCGCGACTGGGGCAGCGACGGGCTGCGTCAGCGCGCCGATGAGATACTGCACGCAACTCCCGACGCCACCGATGAGCAGCGTGCGGCGTTTCTGCAGCAGCTGGAATACGTGCAGTCCTCGTTTGACCAGGCCGAGGGGTATCGCACGCTGTCCGAGCTGCTGCAGTCCGGAGGTGACCGCCTCTACTATCTGTCAACGCCGCCGCAGAACTACGAGACGATCATCACACAGCTGGGCCAGGCCGGGCTGAACAACAGCAGCAGCGGAACCGTCCGCATTGTAGTCGAGAAGCCGTTTGGGCGTGACCTCGACTCGGCGCGCGCTCTGAACCGCCTGCTTGCACAGTACTTTGGGGAAGAGCAGATCTACCGCATCGATCACTACCTCGGCAAAGAGACGGTACAGAATATCATGCTGCTGCGCTTCGGCAACGGAATATTTGAGCCGCTTTGGAACCATCGCTACGTGGACCACGTCCAGATTACGGTAGCCGAACGGCTGGGCGTTGAAGGTCGCGGCAACTACTACAACGCATCCGGTGCGCTGCGCGACATGGTTCAGAACCACATGT
>SKLB01000246.1 GCA_007123465.1 Spirochaetales bacterium | reverse complement strand
CTCGGTAGCGCTTGGCCCCGGTGAGCTGCCTTGCTACCTGGTGGCGTAGACGGTTCCTGCGGGCTGACGAGGTGACAGAGGGTCACGCAGAGCGGTGGCGCGGACCGCAGGGATGAGATCCGGCGCTGCTGGTGCTGAACAACATTTTCGGCACCACTCTCAACAGCTTAGTTTGCCAGCTGCCGGCAGCCAGCGTATAATCGCAGACTATGAGCACTACACCCCGCAAAGTCCACAATCCGTACGCCGGCAACCCGGACTACCGCTGCTTTGGCTGTGATCCTCACAGTCCGATTGGTCTCAAGCTCGAGTTCTCGGTTGATGGTCAACGGGTTATCAGTGAGTGGCAGCCGCGATCCGATCTGGAGGGCTACCCCGGCGTCACGCACGGGGGTATACTGGCAACCCTGGCTGATGAGGTGGGAGCCTGGTATCTTCACGCGGTGCGCGGCACCGCCGGTATGACCCGTGAGCTGCACGTCAGCTATCACGCTCCGGCACGCGCCGAACAGGGGCCGTACCGCCTGGAAGCCCACGCGGTTGAGGAAGACGCCAAGAGCTCGCTGATAGAGGTGACCATACACGGCGCCGACGGCACCCTGTTCTGCACCGCGCGTTGCCATTTCGCGGTCTTCAGTGAGGCCGTGGCGCGCAAGCGGCTGGACTTTCCCGGACGTGAGGCGTTTCTGCCGTAGTAGCCACGCTGGCGGACACCAGCGAATCAGAAGCGGCCTGCATCAGCCCACCGGCCGCTCAGAACTCTGAAGCCGCCTCGTACATAGCTACAACGTTGGCCGGTGGAACGTTGGCAACGATGTTGTGTACCTGGTTGAACACAAAGCCGCCGTCTTTGTGAAAGATGGAGCAGTTCTTGCGCACTTCTTCTTTGACCGTCTCAGGGCTCGCTACCGATAGTACGTGCTGCGTGTCGATACCGCCGCCCCAGAAACAGATATCCGTGCCGTATTGCTGCTTCAGGCGCGCCGGAGCCATGCCGTTGGCCCCGATCTGCACCGGATTCAGGATGTCCACCCCGGCCTCGATGAAATCCGGAATCAGATCCGCTACGGCGCCGCAGGTATGAAAGAACACCTTGACTCCGCGTTCGCGGACTTTGGTGAACAGGCGCTTGTGACGCGGGAAGAACAGTTTGCGGTAGAGCTCCGGGCTGATCATCGAGGCGTTCTGCGTTCCCAGGTCGTCGCCAAACTGGATCATCTGCACGTACGGGGACACCGCATCCAGTACCTTTTCAAGGTTTGCCAGGTGGTGTTCGGTCAGTGCATCCAGCAGACGCTGCATGCACCGCTCCTCGGTCAGCAGGTTGATCAGGAAGTCGTCGGTGCGGTAGAGAAACTGCCCCCACTCGAACAGATTGCCGCCAAACCCCAGCATAATGGCGTAGTCGGTTGTCTCGTAGAGCTCACGCGCCTTGCTCTGCAGAAAATGCCAGAAATCAGGCCGCGCCGCGTTCTTCCAGATCGGATCGGTCATGAACGCCCACGGTGACATGCTCATCCAGCGCGGCAGCTCTTCGAAAGAGTGCGGAAGGATCCCGTTGAGGGGAAATACCTTCTGTGAAAAATAGGTTGCCGAAGCGGGCATCTCCGCGATTACCACTCCGTCCTCGTTGAGGCAGATCCAGCCGCCGTTATGTGGTTCAATGTGCAGCCAGCGTGGGAACCGGGCCGCGCTGCCGTCGGGCAGCTGCCAGTCAACCCAGTCATCCTCGTCCTGGGCAAATGCTCGGGCGAGGTCAACCACGTTAACGTCAAAGCGATCCAGATACCACTGCTCGGGCAGCGCAAGCTGCTGTACAGAATCATAAACTTTGGTAGAGCCGCCGGTTATACCGAGGTGATCCTTGAGCCGGTTATACGCAATTGCCATGATCCCGGTTGAGCGCATGCCGCCACAGTCGATCGGCATGCGGTCCGGCTCGCGGTGCTCCACGGCCATCTGAACTCGTTGTCTGCGTGTCATTGGTCTGCTCCTCTGCCGGCTGTCACTGCGCTGTCGCGTCTTTTTTCCTGGTCTTACCTAGGCTTTCCAGTTGTACCGTATTCAGCATGACTGCAAATAGAATCAGGAGTCCCCGAACAACGTACTTCTGAAAATCGTCAACTCCGAACAATGTCATCCCGTTGTTGATCACTCCAAGAAAGACTATACCGATCATCGTTCCCCAAACCTTGCCGATGCCGCCGAACAGACTGACCCCTCCGATGATTACCGCAGCAATAACCTCCAGTTCGTAGCCGCGGCCAAACGTCGATGACCCCGACATGACCTGTGCCGAGAGAATAATGCCGGAGCAAGCCGCGAGAACCTGGACAAAAACCATGATGGTGATTTTCACCGCTTTGACGTTGATTCCCGAGAGTCTGGCGGCCTCTTCATTGCCCCCAACCGCGTAGACTTCGCGTCCCAGTTTGGTCATGTTCATTATCACGTATACCAGAATGAACGCCAGTAGAAGCCACAAGGCGGGTACGGGAATCAGGTTGAAGAACCGCCCGGCGCCGATCCAGTTGTACCACAGCGGCAGCGTGGTTACCGGGAATCCGCGCGATATGATTGCAGAGAAACCATAGACAACGTACAGCATCGCCAGAGAAATTATAAACGTCGGTATATTGAAGCGTGTTCTTATCAGCCCGTTGGAAAGACCGATCAGAAACCCCGCCACCAGAGCGCAGATCATGCCGACAAAAACGGCGCTTTCCATCGGCATTATCCCCGCCTGCGACAGCCATCCGGTAACGCTGGCGGTTATGACCGCGGAGAGCGCAATCGACGATCCCACCGAGAGGTCTATCTCACCGCCGATGATGACCATTGTCATGCCAAAGGAAATGACACCGGTAATCGCCACGTTGCGGAATATGTTGAGAATGTTGCGCAGAGTGAAGAATCCCGGTGCGGTTACAATCAGTACCACAACAATCAAACTTAGAATCAGCTCCATCATGTAGCGTTTCAGGAACCGCGACAGGGTCACTCCGTAATCGGTCTTGCTCTGGACGTCGATCATGACTCACTACCTCCCATGCATTCTGCGTACAGTTCTTCCACCGTGAGTCGATCAGGGTCTACCTCATCCACAAACTCACCCAGCCGCATGATGATCACGCGGTTACAGATTTCCAGCAGCTCTTCAAGCTCGGAAGAAACGACAACCGAGCTCAGTCCCTGGCGCGCGAGTTGCCACAGTATCTGAAAGATCTGCTGTTTCGCGTTCACATCGATTCCGCGTGACAGCTCATCAAACAACAGCACCTGCGGTTCGGTATTCAGCCACTTGCCCAGAACCACCTTCTGCTGATTGCCACCGGACAGGCTGGTCATCAGGTACTCATCGCCGGGGATCTTGATCGAGAGCTCCTCGATCTGTTTGAGTGCCAGCTCCTTCTCCCTCGAGGCGTCGACAAAAAGCCCCCTGGTAATTCTACCCAGGCTGGCGTGATTCAGATTGCTGCGTATGGAAAGAATCTGTATCAAGCCCTGGTTCTTCCTGTCCTCGGGAATGAAGGCAACTCCGTTGCGTTTCATCATCACCGGGTCAGGGCTGCGTATAGTTTGTCCGTTAACCTTTATGACACCGGAATCCAGCTTGTCGGCGCCAAATATCGCCCTCAGGAGCTCGGTGCGACCGGAGCCGAGCATACCCGCGATACCCAGTATCTCGCCTTTCTTCAATGCGAAGCTGATGTTACGGAATGCCGGTTCTCTGGTCAGGTCTTTTACTTCGAACACAGCTTTCTCGTCCGGTATAACATCCGCGGGACGCTGCTTGACTTCAACATTACCGAACATGAGATTCAGCAGTTCCTTGTGAGTGGCGTGCTCCATCTCGATGGTTCCGACGTGCTTGCCGTCGCGCAACACGGACGCGGTGTCGGCAATCTCCCACAGTTCCTGAAGCCTGTGCGAGATATAGATGATGATAACGTCCTTGCGGGTAAGCTCACGGATGAGTTTGAACAGGAGTTTGGTCTCGTTCTGCGCCAGCGCCGAGGTCGGTTCATCCAGCAGGATGACCTTGGGCTGAACGCTCATGGCTTTGGCGATCTCGACTACCTGGCACTGCCAGACCGATAGATTCGTCACCAGTTCCTTCAGCGGAAGCGAGATGCCCAGGGTCTCCAGCAGCTGTGCGGCGTCTTTGAACGTGTTCTTCCAGTCAACAAAAGGGCCGTTCATCCGATAGCGTCCAACCAGAATGTTCTCGGCAACCGACAGCCCCGGAATCAGGCTCATCTCCTGATAGACCGTTGCGATGCCGTCATCGAAGGCCTGCCGCGGATTTGTGTAGCGAAATTCGCGACCGTCTATGTCGGTGCTTCCGTTGGTGGCATCGTGTGCGCCGTTGATTATCTTCACCAGCGTGGATTTTCCCGAGCCGTTCTTGCCAACCAGCGCGTTTACCTTGCCGCTGTAAAATGACATCGACACGTTGTCCAGGGCAACCGTGCCGGGAAATATCTTTGTGATGTTGCGGGCGTTCAGAACGCTCATAGTACCCTCGAAGTATCGGTGTAAAAGAAGCGGTAAAGGGACGCCGGTGGCGCCCCTTCACCCGGGTTGAGTTCTGCGGTCAGTTCTGCATCTTGGAGCGCAGGTCCGTTACAAACTCCTCGAGTCCCTGAGGATTGGCGCGTTCGAGAAGGATTCCCGGAACGATGAAGGACTGTCCTTCGGTATCGCTGATATCCTCGCCGTTGACGGCGCGGATCACCGACTCCATCGTCAGGATCCCAATGTTGTAAGGATCCTGGGCAATGGCAGCCTGAAGAACGTCAGCCGGATCCTGCAGAAGCTGCACCATCTGCTCGCTTCCGTCAAATCCGAAGACAACGATCTCGCCCTCTCTGCCGGCGTTCTTGACCGCCATGGTTGCACCGATGGTTCCACCCTCGTTTGCAGCAAAGATCATGTCCAGATTATCACCGTGCGCGGTGATGATATCACCAGCAACGGCTATCGCCCGATCCTGCAGCCACGCGTCCTGGTCGGTTACAACTTCGACACCCGGAAGGTTGGCCATCTGATCGAGGAAGCCTCTGCTGCGGGCCGAAGACTGCTCGGGCAACAGCGAGCGAAATTGCAGTACCGCGATCCTTGCGTTGCCGCCGAGGTTATCTCTGATGTAATCAGCAGCGGCGCGACCAACCGTAGACCCCAGGTTGTAGTTGTCCGAGGTATAGGCGCCGGTGATGAAGGGCAGATTGAACTCATGGTTGGAGATTCCAACGTACAGTCCCTGGTTGGCCGCGTCAGTCAGAACCCGCAGGCTTGCCTCTTCACTGATCGGTGAAATTGCCACACCTGCGTACCCCTGGGTTGCATAGGTGTTCAGCAGTTCGGCTTCTCGTGCCGCATCGCCGTTGGTATTGCCGGGGAAGAACTCGAATCCGGCCTCCAGGGCCGCATCGCGATAGCCCATCTGCAGCAGCCGCATGAACTGGTCTTCCTGGAACACCACTCCCGCAACCCGCGGCGCTGTCGACTCGCGCTGTGCCGCTGCAAAGACGCTTCCAGCCGTGACCGCCACCAGAACCAACGCAATCAACGTAGCTCGTCTCATAATACTACCTCCATAATTTTTTCCGCCAATACTGACGGATTGTTACCATAGCAGTGCCGCCATAGCGGCCTCAGAAACATGTCGGCGAACTCTCGGCTCCCAGCCGGATATCCCGCGTGCTTCCTCGCTCCATAAGTACGTGTTGCACCTTCAGCGCTTCCACCGCCCGGCTCTCTTCGGTCAACCGCCGCAGGAGCATCTGTCCCGCAAGCGTACCCATGAGCTCGAAATCGGTGCGGTAGGTAGTGATCTGCGGCACAAAAGGCAGCGAGTAATCCATGGTATCCCCGGGAGAAACAATCGAGAGCTGCTCGGGTATGCTGATTCCCCGCTTGCGCAGGACAGCGTACAGCTTGGCCGCCAGGTAGTCATCGTGGGCCGTGATTGCCAGCGGCTCGGAACCGCCCAGGTGATCGATCGATTGCGCGGCATCCTCGATTGCGGCGTTGCTGTCTATGTCGGGGACGGTGATGCGCCAATGCTGCACCGATGCACCGCATTCAGAGACAGCCTTATCAAACCCGGCGTTTCGGTCATAGACAACCCCGGGAAGATCCGGGCGCTCGTAATCTACATAGACAATCCTGCGGTGCCCCCTCGACAACAGGTGGCAGGTTGCCTGAAATGTGCCGTAGATGAAATCATCGGTAACGCTGTAGAACTGGTGTGCCCCACGGTCGTGATTGAGAATGATCACCGGGATTTCACGGTCCTCGAGCAGCGTGAAGAGGTTACGGTCGCCGAAGTGAATCGAGAACAGCGCGCCGGCGCCGGAAAGCACCACTTTGTCGGTGATCTGCTGGACGCTCTGCGTCCTTGTTACCGGGATCAGCATCGGATAGTAGTGCTGTTCGGTGATTGTTGCTTCCAGTGGAATAAGGATGCTTCGAACCAGGTTCCACTCGAAGGCTTTCTCGTAGGACTCATCGACCAGAATAGCCACGTGCGAGGACTTCCTCGACGCCGTGGCAGCGGCGTGAACATTCTTCAAGTAGCCGAGGCTATCTGCAGACTCCAGGACCCGCCGCCTTACTTCTTGAGAGATGCTCCCTTTGCCGTTCAGTACCAGCGAAGCGGTCGCTACCGACACTCCGCTGAGCGATGCCACATCCCTCAAGGTTACGATGGTGCAACCCCCATTCGCAGTTAAGCGCTTTAGCTATAATTTACAGAGTGTGACACGGGTTCGCTGTGCTGTCAACATTTTTCTTCTTCCTGTGTCGAGTAGTGCCGGGTCAGCTGGACCGGTCACTGCAGCTGCCGTGTAGCGCGCAGCCTCGATGGAGCACAGCCAAGCTCACGCCGGATCATCTTGTTGAAGTGCTGAAGATCGGGGACACCGACCTCCCGCGCGATCGAGGTCAGCGACAAGCTGGTGTTGGTGAGCAGATGAAGGGCGCGGCGGCATCTCCGGCGGCGAATGTACTCCACAACGGTGGTGCCGTAGCTGCGCCGGAACAGGTTGGTCAGGTGGTTGTGCGAAACGCCGACTCTGTGAGCCAGGGCGTGGACAAGCAACTGCTCGCCGAGCGCGTTCTCTATCAGGCTGGTGGCGATCTGCACCGCCGGCGGCAGCCGATCGCCGTCATTTGACTTGACCTGGCGACTATTCTGGCCCGCCAGACGCCACAGGATCTCCCACAGCAACACTTCTGAGCGCAGCGGTTGAAGCGGATGTAGCCGCGACAGTTCGTCCATCTCTTCAATCAGTGTCTCGAAGTTTCGATCATAATGCGTGATGAGCGGGATGCCCACCGCTGGGGCGTCTGCGCCGGTGCAATCGTCGAGCCGGAAATGTACGTAGTAGTGCGGAGCGTGGTCCGGGAAATGCCACTCGACTGCTGTATCGGGAGGGGTCAGACTGATGCTGCCGTCGCGGAACGCGAATACCTGTTCTCCAATTTGAATCTCACCGTTGTAGAGGTATACGTGCAGTCCCCACAGTCCGTGCAGGATGAACCGTTCTCTGCGGCGATAGCCGTGCAGGCTCAGGCCGGTCTGAGCAATCAAGGGGCGGCTCTGCAGGCAAAGATCGAGTAGCATAGTGTGAATATATACCACTGATTGGTGAATTCATACAATTGACAGCTCGGCCAAACGGCCCGAGAATTCAGCAGCAAGAGGAGGAAGCGATGCCACTGTACGAATACAAGAATAACGCCGAGAACAGGGTAACACTTTCCAACAGTCACCGCGGCGATTTTCGTTCGGGTAACCCGGCGGTGTTTGGCGCCATTATAGAGCGCGCGCGAACCTCGAATGCAAGCCGACCGTTGCGCATCGCAATTGACGGCTGGTACGGTGTTGATTTCGAATCTTTGAAAGACAGGATCACAGGCGCGGCAGAGCTATCCGGACTCACGGTTGAATCAATTCACTCGTACTCACTGTTT
>SKLB01000148.1 GCA_007123465.1 Spirochaetales bacterium | reverse complement strand
GCCGGGAAGTTTCGCGTCGAGGGCAAGAGCTACATCGTAGCCGACGGCGATATCATCAACGTCCGCTTCAGCGTATAGCGGCAGGCAGCGCGGCGATGGCACGTATTGTTCTGCTGGGCGCGGGGCACTGCCACATCGAGGTAGCGCGTCGCGCCGGCGAGCTGACCCGCGCCGGCCACGAGCTGCTGCTGGTCAGCCCCGAACGCGAGCATCCGTACTCGGGGATGGGTCCGGGGATGCTCGGCGGGACCTACAGCCTGCAACAGATACTGCTTCCGGCGGCTGAGCTGGTAGAACGCGGAGGCGGACGCTTCATAGCGGCTGCCGCGCTATCGCACAATCCCCAGACGCGCACCTTGCAGTTGTCAACCGCGCATGAGTTGAACTACGATGTTCTCTCGGTCAATACCGGCAGTGAGCTTGGCAGTTGCCGCGGCACGGCGGCAGACACATCCGGCGCGGCAGCGCCGGCGGAACGCCCGGTGTACGCGGTCAAGCCGATCAGGCAGCTGGCCGCTGCGCGCAGCGCTATCGAACAGCGCTGCCGCGCGCGCGGAAACTGCCGCGTTGCAGTTGTGGGCGGCGGTGCGGCCGGTGTAGAGCTGGCGGGTAACGCGGCGCAGCTGTTGCGGCGTTGTGGTGTTATTGACCCGGCAGTGGATCTCTATTCAACAACCGCAGCGCTGGCTGGACTGGAGGGATCGCGTCTGCGCTACGTAAGGCGCAGGCTCGAGCGCGCCGGGGTCACAGTGCACGCCGGCGGCAAGGTCGACCCAAGCCAGTTGAGAGCTGATGTAACGCTCCTGGCAACCGGGATCAGACCGGTAGCGACACTGGCAGGATTTGGTCTGCGGTGTGCAGCAGACGGCGCGCTGCGCGTGGACCGCCACCTGCGTGCCGAAGGCACTGCACGGGTGTTTGCGGTTGGAGACAGCGCGTGGTTCAATGAACAACCGCTGGACCGCGTCGGTGTCTACGCGGTTCGGATGCAGGGGATTTTGATGCACAACCTCGCGCTGAGCGCCGCCGTAGCGGACGGTAACGCAGAAGCACGACAGCTCGAGCGTTTTGAGGCTACCGGTGTCTATCTGGGCGGGCTGAACCTGGGATTCGGGCGCGGCATCCTCTTCCGGGGACGCTGGACTATCCGCGGCAGGCCGGCATTCACGCTCAAAGATGCAATCGACCGGCGTTTCATGCACAAGTTCCAGCAGAGCAGCAAATATTTCTGACAAAAACGCTCTCATGTAGTATACTTGTATTTACATGTATAGCAACCCGAATGCCATCCGCATAACCGAGGAGGAATGCCATGAAGCGTTATCTGTTAATTTTGCTGTTTCCGGCGCTGCTGACTATTGCAGCAGTTACACTGTTTGCCGGCGGCGGGCGCGAGCAGGCCGGCGAAGTCAGCTCGCAGCCAGGGGAGGTTTCCGGTGCGCCTGGTTCACGTGCACAACAGGAGATGCGGCGATTGGCTACTATCGGCGCCGAGTTGCGCACCGACGGAGGAACCTATGTTCCAGTGGAGCTCCCACCGGAGCTGCAGGATCAGTCGCCACCGAGTGGGGCCGCTCAGTTCAGCACTGACTTCTCGCGCGCGCTGATATCGTATCGTGAGGTGGTTGCCGGCGGTCCCCCCAAGGACGGCATACCGGCAATTGACAGCCCGCAGTTTGTCTCGATGTCCGAGGCCCAGCGATGGATGCGCGCTGATGAGGCGGTGCTGGCTGTAACGGTGAATAACACAACGCGGATCTACCCGTTGCAGATTCTGATGTGGCACGAGATTGTCAACGATGAGGTGGGAGGAAAACCGCTGGCGGTGACCTACTGTCCGCTGTGCAATACCGGTGTCGTTTTCGAGCGCACGTTTGACAATCAAGTGCTCGATTTTGGCGTTTCGGGAAGGTTAATCTATTCCAATATGCTCATGTACGACAGGCAGACCGAAACGTGGTGGATACAGGCCACCGGCCGTGGCGTAGCCGGCCGCTACGCCGGGCAACAGCTGGCGTTTGTGCCGTCGATGCTGATCTCGTGGAGCGAAGCAGAATCCGGCTTCGCGGACGCCGAGGTGCTCTCGTTTGAGACCGGCTACCGCCGGGATTACGGACGCAACCCGTACGTGGGGTACGACAGTTCTACAAGCCCGTTTCTCTATCGCGGGCCGGATGTTGTAGCCGCGGACAGCGAGAATCCGATGACGCGCGTTCTGTCGGTGTATCACGGTGATGCCGTTGCCGCGGTGGGTTTCCCTGAACTCGAGGCACAGCGGGTTATCGAGCGTGAACTCGACGGTACGCCGGTGGTGGTATTCTGGGCACCGGGAACAGCCAGCGCGCTGGACGACGGTTGGGTCTCCGGTGGGCGCGACGTTGGCACCGCCAATGCGTTCTATACCGAGGTAAACGGGCGTTCACTGACCTTTACCGTCGAGGCCGGAAAGATTATCGATCAACAGACCGCGAGCGTTTGGAACGAAGCCGGGCGCGCAATTGAAGGTGAACTGACCGGCAGTCGCCTCGAACCGGCACTGTCGATACACCACTTTCTATTCTCGTGGCGGGCGTTTCACCCGACGTCATCAGAGACAAACTGAACGTAGTCGGTGGTCATCTTCGACAGGTCGGCATAATCGCCGCGCAGCTCGGGCGGCAGTAGAACCGCCAGCTGGTACATCATCTCATCGACCATCTGCCTGCGGTCCGCCGAGGTGATGGAGCCGCCTCCGGGTTTGCGCAGCCGGAAGGGCTTACCCACGCGTACGCTGACCGGGGTTCGCTTAAGGCGTTTCAGGTTTGTCTTGAGATCGAGCAAACCCCAGTGAACGATCGGAAAGAGAGGTACGTCCTTGCGGGTTGCCAGCAGGGTAGCACCCGGTTGCCCTTTACGAAGCTTACCGGTCTTGCTGCGGGTGCCCTCGGCCGCCATTCCCAGGATGTAGCCTTCATCGAGCGCCCGCATGCACTCGCGCATCGCGTTGCTGTCTACGCCGCCGCGCGCGATCGGGATGATGTTCCAGGTATTCATGTACAGGCGCGTGACGGGGTTGTCCCACAGTTCGCGTTTGGCCAGCGCGGTCATTTTGCGCGGGCGTAAGAACACGTAGTAGAGCGGGCCCTCGATGTTGGTCACGTGGTTAGACAGGAGCAGCGCAGGTCCATCCCACGGGATGGACTTCATTTCTTCGGCGTCGATCCTGCAGGCTGCATGCAGCAGTACACGGGTGAAGGCGTTGAGAACGCGTTCCTTGAATTTCACCGTAGAGCCTCCGTTGCGGGCTGCCGAGCAATAATCCCCATGACCTGGTATACCAGGCGCGCAGCGCAGAAGTCATCGGCGTGGCGGCCGTCTACCGGTGCCAGTTCCACCACGTCAAACGCTACAATCCGGTGGCGGCGCGCCAGCGATTCAATCAGCGATAGTGTCTGGTACCAACCGAGCCCGCCCGGTTCGGGCGTTCCAGTGGCCGAGATCAGCGATGGGTCGAGACCGTCCAGGTCAATAGTCAGATAGACCTGATCGGGAAACGCGGCAGGAAGCAGAACCTCGCCGACCGAGGATGGAACCAGGTCTGCCGCATCCTGGAAGGTGATGCGATCGGGGTGCGCGCGGCGCATCTCCCGGTCATCGGGCGCGAGGGCGCGCACGCCGAGTGAATGGATAGGTACACCCAGCTCGTGGCACCGCCGCATCACCGAGGCGTGGCTGTAGCGGTCTCCGTGATAGTGATCGCGAAGATCGCCGTGTGCGTCCAGCTGCACCACGCCGAGCTCAGCGGCGGCGGCGGCCGCCTCTACCGCCGGTAGCGTCAGCGCGTGTTCGCCGCCCAGAACCACCGGAATGGCAGCGGCGGCCAGAGTGCGCGCGCATGCGGACTGCACGCGGTTCAAGACGGTGCTGGTGTCACCGTCGCAGTCAACAGCGGGCCAGGTGTAGATTCCGTGGCGCAGTGGAACATCGATTCCGTCAAACACCTCCAGCTGTTCGCTGGCTTCGAGAATCGCGCCGGGCCCCCGCGCAGCACCGACACCGTAGGATACGCTGCGCTCCAAGGGAACCGGAATCACGTGGAACAGGGCCGCAGCGGGGTCCGGCGTGGGGTTCTCGCTGCCCAGGAACTGCAGCTGCCGCCGGCCGCTGTTTGGGCTCACGCGTGTCGCCTCAAAAAATCGTGGTAATCGAAGCGCCGTACCAGCTGCGATTGCCCGTTGTCCGAGTCATAGATAACCAAGGCCGGATGACGTACTCCGTTGAACATGGTGGTCTTGACGATGGTGTAGTGCGCCATATCATCAAAGACCAGTCGTTGGCCGGGCTGAAGCGGCTGCTCAAAGGAGTAATCGCCAATTACGTCGCCGGCCAGACAGGTCAGGCCCCCGAGCCGGTAGGTGTGACTCAGTACCCCCGGCGCCGCGGTATCCCATACGTCCGGCCGGTACGGCATCTCGAGGACGTCGGGCATATGCGCGGTTGCCGATGTGTCCAGGATGGCGATAGGAATGCCATTGTCAATCACGTCGAGAACGCTGCACACCAGTATACCGCAGTGAATCACCGCGGCTTCGCCGGGCTCCAGAAATACTTCGACGCCGTAGTCCGATTGCAGACGCTGTATCAGCGTCACCAGGCGCGCTCGATCGTAGTCGGCACGGCTGATGTGGTGCCCGCCGCCGAGGTTGAGCCACTGCATCCGATCGAGGTAGCTGCCGAACTTCTGCAGCAATGCCTCTACGGTGCGCTCGAGCGCATCGACGTTCTGTTCGCAGAGCGTGTGGAAGTGCAACCCGCTCAGACCGTCGAGTTCATCTGCTTCGAACGCCGCCTGTGTGACACCGAGACGCGAGTAGGGTGCGCAGGGATCGTACAGGGCTACTTCGGCTTCCGAGTGCTCGGGGTTGATGCGCATTCCGAATCGCAGCGGTCGCTCGGCAGGCCGGGCCGCAGCGGCCGCACGTGCGCGCCCGCGCAGCCGCTTCCACTGGCTGAAAGAGTTAAAAACCACGTGGTCCGACAGATCGAGAATCTGGTCGAACTCGTCATCCCTGAACGCCGGCGCGTAGGTGTGAACCTGGCCGCCAAAGTGATCATGGCCGAGTTGAGCTTCCCACAGCCCGCTGGCGCAGACACCGGCAAGCGGTGGACAGATCTGGTCGGCCAGCGCCGGCATGGCAAACGCCTTGAGTGCCATCAGCACGGTGGCTCCACTGTCGCGTTGAACCTGCTCCAGCAGTGCTACATTACGGCGTACCGCTGCAACGTCGATCACAAACGACGGCGATGGAACGGTCCGGGGATCAAAATCTACAAAAACATCTCGGTCCATGGTAGTCCGTACCTGTTCAATGCGTCCATAAAGGGATCGGGGTCGAGCTGCTCCATGTTGAAGACGCCACTGCCGCGCCATACACCGGTCAGCATCATAGTGGCGCCGATCATCGCAGGAACCCCGGTCGTGAAAGAAATTGCCTGTGACTGTACCTCACGGTAGGCGGCTTCATGGTCGCAGACGTTATAGACATAGTAACGCCGCTGCTGGGCGTTCTTTTTCCCGTTGATCAGACAGCCGATGCAGGTCTTGCCTTTCGTCAGCGGTCCAAGGCTTGCGGGATCGGGCAGCAGTGTTTTGAGAAACTGAAGCGGTACGATGTCGATCCCCTGGAAACGAACCGGGTCGATGCGGGTCATGCCGACATTTTGCAGAACCTCGAGGTGCTTCAGGTAGCTATCCGAGAACGTCATCCAGAAGCGCGCGCGGCGCATTCCAGGGATATGACGCGCGAGCGACTCGAGTTCCTCGTGATACATAAGATATATTCTGCGCGGCCCGATGCCCGCGGGGAAATCGAACTCTTTGCTCACCGCGAGCGGCTCGGTCTCGACCCAGGCTCCGTTCTCGAAGAAGCGTCCTTTGGCGCTGACCTCGCGAATGTTGATCTCAGGATTGAAGTTGGTGGCAAACGGCTGACCGTGATCACCGGCATTGCAGTCGATAATGTCGAGTTCTTCGATAGTATCGAAATGGTGTTTGAGCGCGTAGGCGGTGAAGACGTTGGTCACACCGGGATCAAAGCCGCTGCCGAGCAGCGCCATCAGACCGGCGTCCTTGAACCTCCGCTGATAGTCCCACTGCCACGAGTACGAAAAGCGCGCCTGGTCGCGTGGTTCGTAGTTGGCGGTGTCCAGGTAGTCTACACCGGTCTGAAGACAGGCGTCCATGATCGGTAGATCCTGGTAGGGCAGGGCAACGTTGATAACCAGCTGCGGTCTGACGCGCTCGATCAGTGTCACCAGTTCTGCCACGTTGTCCGCGTCTACGCGTGCGGTCTCGATCGGACGTGCGAGCTGCGAGGCTATCCGCTTGCACTTCTCCTCAGTGCGGCTGGCCAGGACAATACGCTCAAACACTTCGGGCAACTGCGCGCATTTGTGGGTTACCACCTGGCCAACGCCGCCGGCACCAATAATCAGTACATCCGCCATACGCTCTCCCGCTTCAGGTCTTGAAATAGGTGTATCCGTTGAGACTCTGCTCGTAGGTATCCAGAATCCGGCGTCTCTCGGCTACCGTCAGTTTTCCCGAGCGTACCGCGCGCTCGGCCTTCTCGCGGAACATCCGCAGCAGTGTTTTGGGTTCGTAATTGACAATCGAGATGACGTCGGCTATTGAATCACCTTCGGTCTCATTAAGAAAGTCGAAACTGCCGTCTTCGTTGATGCGGATGCTTACCACATTGGTGTCACCGAAAAGGTTGTGTAGGTCACCTAGAGTCTCTTGATAGGCTCCGACAAGAAAAACCCCGAAGTAGTAATCCTGGTCGGCGGCAACTTCGTGTACCGCAATGGTGCGTCGCACGTCATGAAAGTCGGCGAAGCGGTCGATCTTGCCGTCCGAGTCGCAGGTGATGTCGGCGATGATCGCTTTCCGCGTGGGTTCCTCGTTCAGCCGGTGAATCGGGATAACCGGAAAGACCTGATCGATTGCCCAGGTATCGGGCAGGGACTGGAAAACGCTGAAGTTGCCGTAGTAGATGTCGAACATGGCATCGTCCAGGCCTTCGAGTTCGACCGGTGTCCGTTTGAGTTTGGACTTCAGCGTCAGCACCTGCTTGAGGATTTCCAGGAAGTAGTTCTCTGCCAGAGCTCGATCGCGCAGGCTGATCTGGCCGAGACGGAAACGTTCGCGTATCTCTTCACGATAGTAGATGGCGTCATTGTAGCACTCCTGCACGTTCTTGACGCTCAAGCTGTGCAGCACCTCGTGCATATTCTGTATCAGCTCGTGTGCCCCGTCCGGCAGGGAGTGCGGCAGCTCCTCAGGCTGCGATCTGGAGATCTCCAGTGTGTTGAACAGCAGTACCGTAGAGTACGCAACGGTGGCGCGCCCGGACTCGGTGATCACGGTGGGATGCTCGATCCCCTTCTCATCGAGTACGTTCATGATCACCTCGATCACGTCGGCGCAGTACTCGTCTATAGTGTAGTTCATGCTGTGTACAAAGTTGGTTTTAGATCCGTCGTAGTCCACCGCCAATCCGCCGCCGAGGTCGATGTAGCCCATCGGGGCGCCCTCTTCGGCCAGCTCGGCGTAGAAGCGCACGGTTTCGTTGACCGCGGTACGAACATCGCGAATGTTGGGAATCTGCGAACCGAGGTGGTAATGCACCAGGCGGATGCAGTCGAGCATGCCCGCGGCCTTCAGCAGGTCGACCACCTCCACCAGCTGAGTTGTGGTCAGACCAAAGAGGCTGTAATCGCCGCCTGATTCGCTCCAGTGACCACCGGCTCTGGCCGCCAGTTTCAGTCTGAGGCCGATGTTGGGCCTGATTCCGGTGGCACGCGCGCGCTCGATCAGCAGCGGCAGCTCACCGAGCATTTCAACCACAAAGAATACCTTGTAGCCCATGCGGGTTGCCTGAAGACCCAGGTCAATGAACTCGCGGTCCTTGTATCCGTTGCAGATCAGCGGGCTGTTGGTGTTGG
>SKLB01000091.1 GCA_007123465.1 Spirochaetales bacterium | reverse complement strand
TATAGAGACGATAATGTCATGTTCACCGTGTAGCACCAGGGTTGGTATAGCGTGTCCCGAGAGTCCGGCCATGTTCTCCTCGAGACGCGCCGCCATAGCAGGGAACTCCTCGGCCAGTCGCTGCTCGCCGCTGTTCAGCGCCCGGTGGAACGCCTCGGTATAAAGATCCTTGCCGTCGCGCGGATAGTAGTGCTGGAACTCCTCAACGCAGAAGCGGAACATATCCTGCTGCAGCGTGGGCAGCCACTTTGGCTGCAGGTAGTCTGAGGGGTCGATTTCATCGTGGCCGTACATCTCGGCGTAGGAGTAGATGATGTAGGGAGCGTAGTAGGCCATTTCGCGCATCAGAGTTGCAACGCAATTGGTCTGGCCAAAACCGATCAGGCCGCTGAGCGGCACCTCCGGGGCGTAGTCCGGCCGCAGGTCGGCAGCGGCGTGAGCGGCGTGGCCGCCCTGCGAATAGCCGGCGGCAAACACGCTCTGCGACGGACGTACCGCGCTGGCACGGTTGTGATCGCCGTGCCGGAAGAAGTTGTAGCCGGCGCGGATGGCGTCGAGCATGACGTGACCCTCGGCGACCTTGCTGAAGTAGCGCTGCGGGGTATCGGGATCACCGAAGCCCAGGTACTCGGGAAAGATCACGATATAGCCCTTGCCGGCGTACGCCAGCATATTGGCAACGTACCAGCCCCAGCGGTTGCGTTCGGGAACCTCCAGTATCGGGGCGCAGCGTTCAGCTATACCGGTTGTCCCGGCGCCAAAGACCAGCAACGGACGTTCGGTGGGCTCGTCAAAGCGCGGAACGTAGAGCTGGGCACGAACCACGGCCTCGCTGCCGTCAAAATCCGTACTGCGAAACCGGATCCAGTAGCGGTCAACCGCGTAGTCCGCATCCGGCACGCCAAAGCTCTCAAAGAGCGTGGCTGTCTGTTGGCGCAACACGTGCGGCAGGTAGCCCTTCTCGTGCATCACCGAAATAATGCTGCCGGGCTGCGCGGCGCTCTCAGCCGCGGCAAATGCCGGCAGCAGCAGCTGCAGCAAGAGTAGTGGCAATATCAGCAGGCGCTTCACTATCGATTCTCCTGTGTCTGTTTTCGTTGGTCCATCCATTGTTGAACTTCGGCAAAGCCGATCTGGCGCGTATCGTGCGGCGAGCTGGGGTATACCAGGTAGCGCACGCTGCTGCCGCGGTTGCGCAGCGCTACTACGAACTCGGCCTGGTCATCGAGATTCACAACCACGTCGTTGCCGCCCTGCAGAATCAGGGCGGCAACCCCGTGGCCGGAGAGCCCGGTACTGTTCTGGCGCAGAATACGCTCGATTTCGGGGTATGCGTCGGCCAGGCGCCGGTTGTGCAGCGCGCGGGTGAATTCGCTGCGGAACAGCGGGCCCGGACGCCACGGGTAGTAGGACTGCAGCCCAAGGATGCAGAGCCGCTGTACATCCTGCGCCAGCGAGGGCAGCCAGCGATCGGCGAGCATCAGCGAAGGATCAAACCGATCGTAGCCGTAGTGCTGCGCGTAGCTGTAGATCAGCGGGGGCGCTACCACGGAGAACTCGCGCAAGAGGCTCTCGATGTTGGTGGTAGGACCGTAGCCGATGATGCCGGCAATTGTGACGTCGGGCGCGTAGGCGGCGCGGCGGTCAGCGGCCGCAAACGCAGCGTGGCCGCCCTGCGAGAAGCCCGCCAGGAAGGCGCCCGCCGGCCGTACGGCGCTTGCACGCTCGGCATCCTGCGCTTGCCGGCCAAAGTAGTTGCCCAGCGCGCGAATGGCGTCCAGCAGTACCCGCGCTTCGGCTTCTGCAATGAAGTACGGCTGCAGCCGATCCGGTTCGCCAAAATGCATGTATTCCGGGATCATGCCGATGGCACCCTGGCCGGCATGAGCCAGTACGTGGTGGCGGTAGAGGCCCCAGTTGATGCCCACCTGGTGCTCGCGCAGCGGCCGGCATTGATCGGTCAGTCCGGTGGTTCCGGCTGCAAAGATGTAGACCGGCCGTTCCGCGTGGGTGGTGTAGCGCGGCACAAACAGCTGGGCGGTTACCACCGTCGGCTGATCCTGAAGGTCGACGCTCTGGTAACGCAGGATAAAGACGTCAACGCTGAACTGCGCTTGCGGCGTCTGCTGGCCGTTGAACAGGCGCGCCGCCATTGCGTCCACCTCAGCCGCGCTGTAGGAGTGATCGGGTTCCACGGAGACCAGACTGCCGGCGGCGGCAGTTGCCGGCAGCGTCACCATTACGGACAGTATCAGCGTCAGAAGCACCACCCGGATGCTCCCCCGGCAGAGCGTCGGACTTGGCATAGATTGAGAACCGTGCATAATCTCTCTGTCAGTATAAGTGCGCCAGAAGGCGGTGAATGTCAAGCGAGGCCGGAATTGCACCTGCGGTCGGGTTACTTTTATACTGATACTTGTACTGATATACAAGGAGGCGCAGATGAAGGTCAACCTGATAAACGCCGGTGCAATTGCAATCACCGTCATCGGCGTGTTCCTGTTGCTGCCTGGATTGGTGGCGGCGCAGAACTCCAACGGGCTGTACGGCGCCGCAGCGCCGGATGACGCGGGGTTTGTGCGCATAGTGCACGGCGGCGGGGCTGATCCGCTGCGCGATATCTGGATAGGCGCAACGCGCTTCAGCGAGGTAGCGCCTGAATCGGCTTCGCCCTACCGTCCGGTTGACCCCGGAATCCACCAGATCTTGATCGGCGATCAGAGCCAGGAGATCATTCCGCGCCGCGGCAGCTACTACAGCGTGGTTGTTGACCGCCGGCGGCTGGTTGTACTGGAAGACCCGGAGCATACGCGTCCGGACCGCGCACAGATCTTTCTCTATAACTTCTGGGATGAGGGGCCGCTCTCCCTGCGCACCGCAGACGGCGCAACAACGCTGATCGAACCGGTTGCTCATGAAGCTTCGGGGGTAATCGAGGTCAATCCGGTGCCGGTTGAGCTCGCGCTGTTTCACGGCGGCGAGCGCATCGCGCAGGTCGGGGATCCAGAGCTGAGGCGCGGGCAGTCGTACAGTGTGTTTGTGTTTGGCGCAGCAGAAGACCAGCGTGTCTTTGTCGAGCAGGCAGCGCTGGTGCTGGAGTAGCCGCGCTTGATTTTCAGCACCACCATTTTCGTTTTCCTGTTCCTGCCCCTGTTTCTGCTCGGCTACTACGCGCTGCCGTTCCGCTACCGCTCGGGCTGGATTCTGTTTGCAAGCTGGGTGTTTTACGGCTGGTGGCGCGTGGACTTTCTGGGTCTGATGGTTGCGGCTACCGTCTGGACCTATCTGCTCGGCGGCTGCATCGCGCGCCACAGGGTGAGTCACCCGCGGCGCGCGCGCCTGGCGCTCGCGCTGGGGGTGGTGCTCAACCTCGGCATCCTGGCCTATTTCAAGTATTTCAACTTTGGTGTTGAAACGCTTGACTCGCTGCTGCAGTTGCTCGGTTTTGCACAGCTGGATCTCTGGCGCGTGATCCTGCCAATCGGGATTTCGTTCTACGTTTTTCAGGCTACCAGCTACCTGGTGGATATCTACCGCGCCGATGCGCCGGCTGCCGCATCGTACGTGGAGCTGGCAGCCTACATCTCGCTTTTTCCGCAGCTGATTGCGGGGCCGATCCTGCGCTACAAGGACCTTGCACAGCAGTTCCGCGGTCGCAGCCACACGTTTGACCGGTTCTCCCAGGGCGCCTATCGCTTCATGATCGGTTTCTGCCGCAAGGTGCTGATTGCCGATAGCGTTGCCGCAATTGCCGACGCGGTGTTTGCGCTGCCGCAGCCGGGCTTTGTTGGCGCGTGGCTCGGGGCGCTGGCCTACACGGTGCAGCTCTACTTCGATTTCACCGGCTATTCCGACATGGCAATCGGGCTGGGACTGATGATGGGCTTCCGCTTCATGGAAAACTTCAACTATCCCTACATCTCGCGCAGCATTACCGAGTTCTGGCGCCGCTGGCACATCAGCCTCTCAACCTGGTTGCGCGATTATCTCTACATCCCGCTGGGAGGAAACCGCCGTGGCCGACGTCGGACCTACCTCAACATTATGCTGGTGATGCTGCTCGGAGGGTTGTGGCACGGCGCCGCCTGGACCTTTGTGATCTGGGGCTGCTGGCACGGTGTCATTCTGGTGCTGGAGCGGCTTCTGAACGCGCGCAGCGCCGAGCGCCGGCGGTGGCTGCCCCCGACGCAGCGTTTGCAGAGGCTGCAGAGCGTGACGGCTATTGCGCGCACCATGCTGCTGGTGATCATAGGGTGGGTAGTGTTCCGTGCTCCGGATTTCTCCGCCGCGCTGGCAATGTACCGCGGTATGATCGGCCTCGGCGGTGCCGGCCCCATCGATCCGCTGGCGTGGCAGCTGAGCCGGTTTTCTCTGACCACACTGGCGCTGGGTGCGGTTATCGTCTACGTCGAGCCGTATCTCGCTCAGCTTCAGGATCGGTTGCCGGTGGTGCTGCACAAACCGGTAGGGCTGGCGCGCGCGGGGGCCTTTGCGCTGTTTGTGCTGGCCGTCATCAAGCTTCAGGCGGAGGCGTTCTCTCCGTTTCTCTATTTTCAGTTCTAGGTGTTATCGCGTATGCGTCAGACATCGGCCAACCGGATTCTGGGATTACTGCTGCTCTTCTCACTGGCCGGTGGACTGCTGCTTTCACTACTCAATCCGGCCACTGTCCGTGTATCCGGTTACGGCGCGGTTCACAGTGGCGAGTGGATGGAGCGCTACCAGGCTGAGTACGAGGATCAGCTGCCGCTGGGCGATCTGGCGCTGAACGTCTGGACGGCGCTGCGCTACGTACTGTTCCGCGAGGGGCAGTCGGGGCTGCTGATCGGAGACAACAACTGGCTGTTCAGCGAGGAAGAGTTCAGCTACCACCCCGACGGGCCGCAACGTATCGAGGCTAACCTGGCGTTTGTGCTGCAAACCCGGCAACGCTTGCAGCAGAGAGGAATCGATCTGGTGATAGCGCTTGTGCCGGCCAAGGCGCGGATCTATCCGCATCGGCTTGGGCGCTATCGTTTTCCCGACTACGCCGAGGTCCGCTATGACCAGTTTCGCGCGGCGCTGCTGGAGCATCGGATTGCGGCCCCCGATCTGGCAGCCGCACTGACGGTGGCGATGGCGCACGGCGAGGTTTTTCTTCGCAGCGATACCCACTGGACGCCGCACGGCGCGCACGCTGCCGCGGCTGCGCTGGCAGTCGCAGCGGATCCGCTTCTGGAACAGCGTGGTTCAGCGCGCGCGCGTTTCCGGCTGGACGCGCAGCCGCCGCTTGAACACAGCGGTGACCTGCTGAACTTTCTGCCGCTGGGGCCGTTTGCCGACAGGCTGGCCCCGGAACCCGACCGGGTGCGCCAGTTCCGCGCGCAGCAGGTGGAGGCCGCAGATATTGGACTGTTTGACGACGTCAGCATTCCGGTCACGCTGATTGGCACATCGTATAGCGCCGGCGAGGTATGGAACTTTGAAGCCTTTCTTAAGCGTGAACTGCGCGCCGATGTACTCAATCTGGCGCAGCAGGGTCGCGGGCCGTTTGCGCCGATGCGCGACTATCTGGACAGTCCGACCATAGAGGACGTGCCGCCCGATCTGGTGATCTGGGAGATACCCGAGCGTTATCTTGTTTCGGCTGACTTCTCGGCTAACTGAACCACGATTCGCGCCGCCTGTTCGACCTGCTCGGTAGTGACGTCGAGGTGAGTAACCGCGCGCAGGCGCGTCGGCCCCACCACCGAGAACCTCACACCCTGTTGCCGCGCGGTTGCCGCAAAGCGTTCTGCGCTGACGCCTTCCAGCGTGAAGAATACCATATTGCTGTGAACCGGCTCCACGCTGATTGCGGCGGCCGACTCGGCCAGGATTGCCGCAAAGCGGCGCGCATTGCGATGGTCTTCGGCGAGCCGTTCGATGTTGTGATCAAGCGCGTAGAGTGCCGCGGCAGCGACAATGCCGGCCTGGCGCATCGCTCCGCCGAATTGGTGCTTGAAGCGCCACGCCTGTTCGATGAACTCCCCGCTGCCGGCGAGGGCGGCGCCAATGGGAGCCCCCAGCCCCTTGCTGAAATCAATCCATACCGAGTTAAATTCGCTGCAGTAATCGGTGGCGCTCACGCCGGTCTCGACCACGGCGTTGAACAGCCGTGCCCCATCGAGATGGCGCGCCAGGCCGGCCTCCGCGGCCGCCGCGCAGACCTGGCGCATGGAGTCGATCGGCCAGATGGCGCCGCCCGCAAGATTTGCCGTCTGCTCGAGCACTACGCAGCGCGTGCGGGGGAAGTGATTGCCGGGCGGACGGATAGCCTCGCGCAGCTGCCGGGCGCTGAATACGCCGTTGCTTCCCGATAGCGTGGCAACGTTTACCGCCGACAGCGCCGCGGGTCCGCCGGTCTCGTAGCTGCGCACGTGCGCCGAGTGATCCATTATCACCTCATCGCCAGGGCTGCAGTGCACACGCAGCGAGATCTGGTTGCACATGGTGCCGGTGGGCAGAAAGACGGCGTCTTCGGTACCGAGCAGCTCGCATACGCGCGCAACCAGCCTGTTGACCGTAGGGTCTTCGCGCAGCTGCTCATCGCCGACTTCGGCATCGGCCATCGCGCGGCGCATGGCCGTGCCGGGACGGGTAACCGTATCGCTGAAGAGGTCGATGGCCGGAGGAAAGGTTTTCTCGGACAGCGTATCTGGTGTGTGTGGCGGCATTGTGGAAACTCCTGGCCCGATCATGGCGTATCGGCAGCGCTTACGCAAGCGGTGCGCACGCCTCAGGCGGCGGGCTTCAGGCCCAGGCCGCCGGCCGAGACCTCTGTTCGCCGGGGCCGCCTGCGCGATCCCGGCCGAACGGGGTATACGCCGCCGCCGGCGCCCGAGCAAACACTACCCTCCGTATTATACTTGAAAAATGGAAGACAGTCTTCCATTTTTCAAGTATAAAACAGAGGGGCGTTCGAAAGTGTCTGACTTTCTGCACTACTTTCTGCACGAATAGAGTGCCGGCGGGGAGACTCGAACTCCCACACCCTTGCGGGCGGCAGATTTTGAGTCTGCTGCGTCTACCAATTCCGCCACGCCGGCATGAAATGCAGGCCATACACTACCCAAAAGTGGTCGCTTGTGCAATGGGAACCGGAATTGCAAGCCGAATTACAGCGCGCCTTTCTCAACGATCAACACCATGATGTAGTTGACCACGTCCATGTCCATATCCACGGCAAAGGCGTCGACGGTGTCGCGTACAAACTGCCAGTCCTCGTGGGTCAGAGGATCGGCGTTGACGTCGTAGTCGAGCAGGAAAAGGTCCAGCATGGCCCCCATCCGCTCGCTGTATTCGGTAAGGGTGCCATCGGCCTGCAGTAACGGCGCGTTCTTGTCGTGAAAATACTCAAAGACATCGTCTACAAGCCCGGCGGGGAAGCCGCTGAGGCAGGCGGCAAAACCGGAGCGCGCCTGGTCGATACGTTGCTGCGGGGTAGCGTCGGGGTGTGACTTGGGTAGTTTGAGTATGCGGCGTCTGAAGCGTTCCGATTCATACATGGCCCTCTCAGTATAGCACCGCTGTGCGCATTGACCAAGCTCGCTTTGATCTCGTAGAATCGGTGGCAATCAGATGCCAGGCGAAAGGAAGCAACAGTGAAACAGACAGCGGTGCTATCGGTCCTGGGGGACTACTCCTTTGACGAAAAGACCATCAATATTCACCCCAACGACGGCTACGACATCGGACTGATGACTTCCTCGCATGTAGTCAAGATCTACGCGGGCTGCACAGCGCAGGAGTTCGCCGACGGCACGGCCAGTCACATATTCGGTACGCTCTATCTCAAGAACGAGTGCCGTATGGGCACCGTTGAGATGAGTCTGAAGACCGCCGAAAAGCTCGGCAAGGTGCGCACGGTGCGTCTGGTGCTGGCCGATGGTGACGACAAATACGGAAAACTGCTGATCCAGCCGAGCTGAACGGCGCGGTTTTCTCCAGCTGCTACTCCAACTCCAAC
>SKLB01000308.1 GCA_007123465.1 Spirochaetales bacterium | reverse complement strand
CTGGTGCGCGACGTTCGCGACGACGTTGGAATGGCCGTCGGGCGGCTGGTTTCCAGCCTGGCGTACTACCATGGCATGCAGATCACCGATCAGGCGGTAAGCTATCTTGTGCAGCAGTTTGGCGCCCAGGAAACCCTGCTGCGCCGTTTTTCCGCCGGGCAGACCACGACGGATCCGGCTCGCCTGCCGGCGGTCCTGGAGCGGCTCGAGCCGCAGTTCCTGGATGTGCGCCCGTTGCCGCGCTCACACTACACAATCGCCGACCGGATGCAGCGGCGGGTTCAGGGATCCGCGCATCATACGTCCAGCGAGTGACTCAATTGTGACAGGAGCTCGCTCTCGACCGGATCAGCCGGATCGAGTTCGCAGACTGAGCGCAGCACGTGCGTGATTCCGCGCGGCAGGTCCTGCTCGAGAAAGCGCTGGTCGGGAGGGTAGAGCTGCCCGGACTCGTCACGGGCCCTGAAGCTCAGCGCTGCAGCGGTAGCCTCCATGATGCGGTCGTAGGCACACTCCATGCGCTGCGCCAGCAGCATTGCACCCAGAAGGCGGTCGCTCTTGTGCAGTTTGCGCGGCAGGTCGCGACCAACGCGGTAGACAGTGTCACCCAGAGACTGGTTAGCAAAACGGCTCAGAAGATCGCTGATGTGTTCTTCGAGTCCTTTGGGATCGAGGTCATTGGGGTACGTGCGCGCAAGTGCAGCAGCAGACTGCTGCATTGCCGCTCGTACCGTGCGCTGAACACTCTCTATTTCGAGCGCCTGCCACAGGAAGCGCAGATCGGGATTCTCGCGGTAACCGAGGTAGGCACAGGCGGCGTGTCCCATATTGTGAACGAACAGCTTACGGTCAACATAGGCGGTTATGTTGTCAACGGCCGTGATTCCGGCTACCGCCGGCACCGGACCGCGAAAGCCGAGCCGATCCAGGATCAGGGTATTGTACGGCTCAGCGAATACCTGCAGCGGATCGGCCTCGCGATCGGCCTCGGTCATCAACGGCACCATCTTGCCGATACTGGTCTCGACCAGACCGGTACGCGCCAGTACCGCGGAATCGTGCGGCAGGTGTTGCTGGAGCTGTTGGCGCACCAGTGTGGCGCCGTTACGGATATTTTCCGCAAGGATGATGCTGACCGAACTCGCGCGCAGCTGCAATCCCTCGGCGATCACCTCGGAGACACGCGGCAGGGCACCTGTTCCCACCGACGTTGCGATCAGATCTGCGCTGCGCACCGCTTCAACCACCGCCTTGCGCTCCGTGCCGTTGATTGCGTCAACGCCGGTCACCTCGATGCGCTCTTCGCGGCCGTCGGGGTGCTTGATGATTACCGGGTAGCAGCGGCGCCGGTTGAGCTCCGCTACAATGCGCTCATCGATATCAACAAAGGTCACCGCCCACCCGGCGTGGGCGAACAGCTGCCCGATGAACGAACGACCGATGTTGCCGGCTCCAAACTGCAGTAACTTCATAGTGAAATTGAGTATACGCGAGTATAGCGCAAAACGGCAATCGGTCTTATACTGGTGTATTATGGAACCAACCCAACGAACCGTGGCGACCCAGCTCTCATGGGTCATAGAGTCAAAGAGTATCGAGCTGTCGCTGACCGAGCTCGGGGGCATGATGGCACCGGTGCTGTTCTTTCGCGATTCCAAGAACCCGGTCCAGCCCTACTACGTCAGTCCGTGGCAGGAAGAGAAGCCCGTGCTGTCTGAACCGGTGCTGGTGCCGCTGCGCGGGGACTTTTTCTGCATGCCGTTCGGCGCCGACAACTCCTACCGCGGCGAGAATCACGTCGTGCACGGTGAGCCGGCTAGCGCAACCTGGACGCTGGACAGTTACGCGCGTGGTCAGGGCCGTACGCTGTTTTCGGCAACCCTGGCAACGCGTGAACGTCCGGGGAAGGTAACCAAGCGGATCCTGCTCAAGGACGATCAAAGCGTTATCTATCTGCAGCACGAGCTGTCAGGCTACAGCGGGAAAACCAGTCTGGGGCATCACGCCACGCTCAATCCGGGCACGGAGCCCGGAGGTATGCTGATTTCCACCAGTCCGATAGAGTTTGGACTGGCGCGCCCGATGCCGCCGTACTACACTGCTGACGGCGAGTACGCGTCGCTGGATGGCACCAAGCCATTTCGCTCGATGCAGAAGGTTCCCACGGTCTGGAAGGACCCTGCTACCGTGGATATCGGTGTCTTTCCGGCGCGCGAAGGGTACTGTGATATCGCCGGCCTGGTTTCCAGGGGAGCGAAAGCGGCGGCAACATCGCGTAAGCCGGCGTGGACTACCGCGGTGTTCCCCGGTGGGAAGTACCTGTGGTTCTCACTCAAGAACGCCGCGCTGCTGCCGGTCACGTTGTTCTGGATGGAGAATCGCGGCCGCCACGGTGCACCGTGGAGTGGGCGTAACGTCTGTATCGGTCTGGAGGACGTCTGCGGCTACCTGGCCGAGGGTCTCGCCCCGTCATTGAAGAAGAACCCGCTCAGCGAAGCCGGCATTCCTACCGCGCTATCGCTTTCGCCCAAGAAGCCAACGCAGATCAACTACATCCAGGGTGTGGCGCGCGTTCCGGCCGGGTTCGACCGGGTAAAAACAGCAGCATTTGCCCCGGGCGGAGTGCGATTCAGCTCGCAGTCCGGAAAGGTGGTCGAAGCGGCTGTAGATTGGGATCTTCTATTCTCGGGAGCCATTGGATAGCAGTGCGCGCTATGGCACAAACAAAACGCTCCGGCTATCGCGAGAAGATCATCCAGGTTGCCTCGCGCCTGATTATCGAGAAGGGCATAGCGGATACCAGCCTGGCTGACATCGCGCGTGAGACCGGTATCAGCAAGGGTACGCTGTACTACTACTACCCGTCCAAGGGCGAGTTGATCTTTGACATCAGCGAGCGCCATATGCGCCACATCACAGAAAAGATCTTTGCCTGGATCGAAGAGAGCCGCCAGGGGCTGCAACCCGAGGAATTGCTCAAAGTGGTGTTTCGCACAATCATCTCATCTGAGACGCGCGGACATATCCACGTCTACCTGATCCAGGATGCGCTTACCGGCAACCCGTCGCTCAAACAGCGTTTTGTTCAGGAGTATCAGCACTGGACGCGTCTGATAGAAGAGGGGCTGCGCAAGATTAACGATAACCAGGAAGACTACTCGACGCTGGCGCGCATCATTCTGCCGTTGATTGACGGCCTGCTTGTCCAGCACCTGCTCGGAGTGCGCACGGATTCGCTGGATGGTATCACCCGCTACCTGGCCGCCGCGCGCACCCAGCTGATATGAACCGCGTGCTCTTTGCGCCGCAGGAAATCGGTAGACCGCTGGCGCTGACGGATCACCGCGCGCAGCACATGCTGCGCATTCTGAAGCTGCAGCCGGGAAACAGCGTGCAGGTTGGCGTAATCGAGGCTGGTGTGGGCCACGCCACCGTACGCTCGATCGATGACCGCGAGATCACGCTGGACTTTGAGCTCAACGATGACCCGCCTCCGGCGCTGCTGCCGATAACCTGTCTGCTGGGGCATCCGCGACCGATTGTGCTCAAACGCATTCTGCGCGATCTGAGCGCGGTTGGCGTTGCGCGGGTTGTGGTCTGCGCTACCGAACTGGGCGAACGCAGCTATCTTTGCAGCAAGCTGTGGCAGGCCGAGAGCTGGCGCCGCTATCTGATAGAAGGCGCTGAGCAGGCGGGCGCCACCGCTCTGCCGCAGGTTTACCGCGCGCGTTCAGTGGCGCACGGCCTGGAACTGCTTGACCAGTTTGGCGGTGCAGCGCCGCGCACCCGTCTCTTCTTTGACGAAGCCGTGTCCTCCACGGCGGGAACCGGATTCAGTTACGCGGCACGTGTCGAAGCGCCGCTGGTCTACGCGGTGGGTAGTGAGCGCGGCTGGACCGCAGCCGAGCGGGCGCTGTTCCACAAACGTTCCTGGCTCAGCGTTGGCCTGGGCCCGCGCGTACTGCGGGTTGAGACCGCCGCGGTTGCCGCGGCGGTAATGTGCGCCTCGGCGCTGGCAGGATAGCGGGATCTCAGCGCGTATCGATACTGCGATACTGTGCAGTCAGTTCTCCGGTATAGATAGCGCGCGGTCGGAATATTCGGTTGTGTTCCAGATACTCGATCACGCGCGCAGTCCATCCGGCAACCCGCGATACGGCAAACAACGGGGTGAAGAAGTTCTGCGGAATCGACATCGCTCTGTAGAGCAGTCCTGAGTAGAAGTCGACGTTGGGGAAGAGCTTCTTCTGTTCGCCGTATTCAGCCACAACGCGCTGTTCCAGTTTCTTGGCGGTCTGGTACAGCTGGTGCAGTTCGGGGCGGCTGGCGGCCATGCGCTCGGCGAGTGGGGCCAGGATTCTGGCGCGTGGATCGTAGGCTTTATAGACGCGGTGACCAAATCCGGGGATCTTGCGCTTTTCTGCCAGGGCGGTCTCAAACCAGCGGTCAACGTTGTCGGGGCTGCCTATTTCGCCAAGCGTCTTGATGACCTGTTCGTTGGCGCCTCCGTGCAGCGGCCCGTTGAGCGCGCTGATCCCGGCGCCAATCGAGAAGTAGATGTCCGACAGTGTCGAGGCCACCACCATAGTGGCAAATGTGCTGGCGTTCATTCCGTGGTCGGCGTGCAGGATCAGGTTGATGTCCATAATGCGTTCCTCGAGTATCGACGGGACCTCGCCGTTGATCATGTAGAGCAGGTTGGCCGCGTGGCTCAGATCCTGCCGTGGCTCCAGCGGAAACTTGCCGCGCCGCAGCCGTACAATAGCTGCCGCCAGGGTTGCCACGCCGGATATCAGATGATAGCAGCTGTCGATATCTTCGCTGCCGGTCAGGTCCTCCGAGGCTCTTTCGGGCCGTGTATGCGCGCCGCTGGTAAACTCGTAGATTGCCTCCTTCTCACCCAACGGTGGGGTCTCCATGGCAATCGAGTCCTCGTCGGCGGCAATTGGGGCGTGGTCGGGGTCCACGTCCAGGTCGCGATAGGTCTGTTTCTGGCGCATGAGGTTGGTACCCAGGCGCAGCGCGGCCATCGGGTGCAACTGCTCGATCGGGAAGTTCATGAACAACCGCAGCGTCTGACCGATATCGCGGTACCGGCGCAGCCGGTTACTGTACTCCTCAAACTCGCTCCTTGACGGCAGTTGACCGTGCAGCAGCAGGTACGAGACCTCCTCGTAGCTGGAATGCGCGCAGAGGTCAAAGATGTCGTAGCCGCGGTATATCAGCCAGCCCTTCTTGCCGTTGACGTAGCCGACCCGGGTCTCGCAGGCGATTGCCCCTTCGAGGCCGGGTCCAACGGTACACGCCACCGGCCAGTCGACCGCGCTGGTCAACCCGGGTTCCGGCTCGGTATCGGTCTCAGCGGTTGCTTCGCGCCTGGCCTGCATAATCAACTCGGTTATCGTTTTGTGTTCTTCGCTCTGATGCTGCATTTTCGGTTTCTCTCCTGTCTGTGCTGCTGCGGATTGTAGCACGGTTGGCAGCTGAAACAGAAGTACAGCGGGAACTTGACGGTTCAGGACGCAGTGCCTAATATGAGGGCATCCTGAGGTTGGCGTGCCGTGGCCGAGAGAGGTAGTCTATGGTTAGCCGGACAAGCAAACTGCGCGTCGGGCTCTTTGTTCTGATTTCGGTTAGCGTTCTGTTTCTGTTTTTCTTCTCGATTGCCGGCAGCGAGTGGTTTCGCCACTACGACGATTACGAGATCCACTATACCGATACGTCGGTCAACGGGCTGCAGGTCGGCGGGACGGTTCGATACCAGGGAATCGACATCGGCACGGTCAACGGTATGTTCCTGCACCCCGACGATGTAAGCACCGTGGTCGTAGAAATCAGTGTTGCCGAGGGCACGCGCATTCCGGCCGACGCGCAGGCACAGCTGGTTCCGGTGGGTATCACCGGTCTGATGCAGATCGAGCTGACCGGTGGCAGTAACGAGGCGCCTATCCTGAGAAGCGGGCAACAGATTTCCGCCGGCCGCAGCGCCTTTGCACGCTTCACGCAGCCGGCCGAGAGCATTGCGCTTGGCCTGCAGAGCGTGCTGGGAGACGTTTCTGAGCTGCTGGATGAGGCAAACCGCAGGCAGTTTGCCGAACTGCTGGCCAACCTCAACGCCCTGGTATACGAGAACCGCGAAACTGTCGGCATCATCCTTGCCAACATGCAGGTTGCCAGTGACAATGTAGCGGCGTCTTCGGTATCGTTCCGCAGTGTGATTGCGCGGATCGACGAACAGACCGCTGAACTCGATCTGCCGGCCATGATCGACAACATCAACCGCACAACCGAACGCGCTGGCCAGACAATCGCTGATATCGACCTGACGGTTATGCAGAGTCGCCGTAATCTGGTAAGTTCGATCGAGGTGCTGCGCGAGACCATGATCTACCTCAATGACTTTGCACTGCAGATAAGTGAAAACCCCGGCGCCCTGTTGCGCACTCGAGGAGGTTCACGATAAGCAGCCTACGCGTCCTGATCGGCTTTGTGCTGAGCGCGCTGCTCAGCGGATGTCTGCTGGCGCCGGCGCCGGCGCCGCCCAACTACTACGTGATCGACTATCAGCAGCCCGGCGTGGAGATTGGTTCTTCGCCCGCTCAGCCGATTCCCGAGGTCGTGCACGTGCTGGACGGTCGCGTCAATCGAACCTACGAGCGGCGCCAGATCGTTCAGCGCAGCGGCGGGCCACAGATAAGCTACCGCGCCACAGACCTGTGGGGCGTAGACCTCGGTGTTGCCATGGCGGATCTGCTGGCCGACTCGTTGCGCGAGCGTACGCTGTTCGAAGAGATACAGCGTCACCACCGCGTGCAGCGGCCCGATCTCGAAGTCTACAGCGAACTGCGCGTAGTGGAGCATATCTGCTGCAATAACATTGAACCGCAGGCCCGTGTTGCAGCGGTGCTGCTGCTGCGGCGTCAGGCAGACCAGACGGTACTGGTCGAGCATCGCTTTGAGCGCTTCGACCCACTGCCGGATAACCGGATTGCAACGTTTGTGCTGCGCGTCAACACTATTCTGCTCGAAGAAGCGGTCGAGTTCGGTGATCGGGTGATCACCTACTACCAGCGATCGTGAGTCCAGCATGAGTCCGGCATGAGACTGAAGCAGGCAACGCTCTATCTGGAGGGAGACCTTGTCTACGGTAGCGTTCCGCGGCTCTACGCGGTCTACACCCGCCGTCTGCGCAAGCGTATGGGGTTTCGCCGCGGGGTAACGGTTGAGCGGATCGATATCGCCGGCGTTACGCGCATCGACAGCGCCGGGCTGGCGCTTATCGATGAGATCGCTGCGCAGCAGGGACAGCAGTGCAGCGTGGTCGGCGCCTCGCCGGAGGTCAGCGCCGCAATTGATCTGCTGCGCGCAGACGCAGATGACGCAGCCTCCAGCCTTCGCTACCCCTCGCTGCTCGAGCGCCTGGGATCCTGGACGCTGATGCTGCGCGATACCGTCAGCGAGGCAATGCAGCTCTGCGCCGAGGTGTTCCACCGCTCGATATGGTCGCTGTTTGGTTCCCGTGGTCACAAGCGCGGTGCGGTTATCGAGAACCTGCGCATCATCGGAGCCGACGCGGTTGGCATTGTGGGACTGTTATCGCTGATCATCGGCTGGATTCTGGCGCTGCAGTCAGCGGCGCAGTTGCGCCAGTTCGGCGCCAACATCTTTGTGGCGGACCTGCTGGCGATCTCGATGGTGCGCGAGATGGGGCCGCTGATGACCGCCATCATCATTGCCGGGCGCAGTGGCTCGGCCATTGCGTCAGAGATCGCCACCATGAAGGTCAGTGACGAGCTCGATGCGCTGCGCACCATGGGTATCGATCCCATCGACTACGTAGTGGTGCCCAAGTTTCAGGCGATGACGGTGGCCATGCCGCTGCTGGCGTCGCTGTCAATTGTGATTGGACTGATCGGCGGATTGATCATCTCGCTGACAATGCTCGATCTGACGCTGACCGCCTACACCGATCGCGTGTTTGCGGTGCTGAAGCTCTCGGATCTGGTTACCGGGCTTTCCAAGAGCCTGGT
>SKLB01000269.1 GCA_007123465.1 Spirochaetales bacterium | reverse complement strand
TTGCCGGTCTTCGAGGGCCTCTACATCACCCGGCATCCACTTCTCGTAGCGCACCAGATACTCGGCCTCCTGTTCAGCTTCATAGCGCGGCAGGATCTGCAGCTCGGCAACTCCGTACGGCATTGTGCCCTCGGGTATTGTGTCGTCTGCGGCACTGCGCCACTGCTGCGCGTCGATGAAGCCGGTTTGCATTTCGACGGCCAGTCGCATGCGCGACATGACGAAGAGATTGGTAACCTCGCGGATTTCCTGGCGCCCGGCGCCGTCGATAACCGCGTCCTCCATGGTGGAGTGATCAAAACGGTTTATCGAGCGGTAAAACGCCTCTACCACCTCGTCGGACTGCATGCCGGCGGTGGCTCTCGGCTGCAGCCAGTTGCGCAGCATGGTACCCGGAACGCTGCCCACCAGCGTTACGATCAGCGCGATGGTGGTGATCTTCTTCCAGTTGCGGCGCCAGTAGTCGCGGCGGCGGTACGATCGGCTGCGCTTGCGTTCAACGGTAACCGCCTGCGCCTGGATCTCGAAGCGCTGTTGGTCGGTCAGGTGCCGGTAAACGCCGTTGCTACGCCACCCGGTAAGCAGTTCGTGCCAGCGATCAAGCGATAATGCCTCACTCTGCTGCGGATTCAGTACCGACTGCAGAACCGCCGAGACTTCCGGGCTGACCTCGGGTGCGCGAAGCGCCGCCTCCAGTGGTTGACGCGTGCGCATCGCCTCGCGCAGCTCTTCTTCATTGGCTGCGGCGAAGGGAAACTCACCGGTTAATGCATGGTAACAGATGACCGCCAGGGAAAAGGAGTGGTTCTGCTGATCATCGCGGTCCGGATGCGCGTAGACCTGTGTGAACTCCATGCGGTCGGTGGCGCTCTGCTGCTCGGTTACCAGCTGAGTCAGCGATCCCGGCAGGAACAGTACAGCGCCATCGTCGCAGAAGAGTATGCTGCGCGTGTGCCATGGCCCGATCTCGGCACCCTGGCTTTCAGCTGCCCGCAGCGACCGTACCAGGCGGATCAGGTAGGGGAGCAGGTGTTCCCAGTCGAGCCGTAGTATCTCCGACAGCGTACGAGCGGGCACAAAATCACCGTAGAGGTAGACATGGCCGCCCAGCTGTGTCAGACCGGCGATCTTCCAGCGAGATACCGCTGCGTTGTGAACCAGCCAGCCGTCTTCGCGAGCCTGTGTGGTCAGCTTGGTGAGTCCAAAGCGGCCGCCGGGGATATAGGTTGTGATGCCCAGATAGGTCCGGCCGCTTCGTTCGATGCGCACCAGTCCATCGGCGAGTTGTGTAAGTTCCATCGCGCTTCCCGTACTCGCCTAGACTATCTCACGCCAGGTGAGTCCTCGTCAAATACCTCGGCGCTGAAACGGTAGAGGCGTGCCCGGGGCGACTTCCAGCAATCGGCGCAGCACCCGGCTTTGAGGCACAGATAGCGCAGAAAGGTGAGTCGGTCCCACTCGCGCTGTGCGGCCACCTGCGGCAGAAGCAGACCGCTGCTGCAGCCGATCAGAATATAGAGACCGTGATGGCCCGGATCGATTTCGTTGATGTCGCTGACCGGCTCAAACGGTGACAGCAGTGATATTTCGATGCTTGTGCGCTGCAGTTCCTCGAGTCCGGCTATTGGAGCAAACCGGTGATCCGCGAAGGCCGCTTGCGCGGCAACTACGTCAATCTCCCGCTCCAGGTTGTATCTGGGATGCAGATGACCGATGCAGCCGCGCAGTTGAGCTTCACTTTCCGGGAGCTCACGGGTGTGAAGCGATACAAACAGCCCGCAGCGGGTCTGTTTGACCTCGGCTGGTGCGGTCTGTGGCGGCGGGGGTTGCTGGTTGATTCTGGCAGCGATTACGGCGCGCGCGCGCTGCAAAAGGAAGCGCTGACTACCCTGCTCCACGGGCCTGCTCCTGGGACGGCTGATCTCCGGCGCGCTTCAGGCGCTGCAGGCGCGCCTGGTCCAGGCGCACACTGAGGTTCTTCTCCTGGGTGGGGATAACCGTACCGGTCTTGCCGTGTTTTGCGCGCCGCAGATACTTGACCTGGGTATAATAGACATCCCCATCGCTACGCCCCTTACTGTAGGCAAGTGCCAGGTTTGCGGCGTCGAGCAGCGTATCCAGCGGTACGCTCTTGCCCGATCTGTGCTTGATAAACACGTAGCCTCCAGGATAATCACGCGCGTGAAGCCACGTATCGTTTCCGCGTACGAAGCGGCGCAGCAGCAGGTCGTTCTCTTTTGCCGTGCGCCCGACCAGGATCTGGAATCCGTGGCTCTCGAAGCTCAGCCCCGGCGGCGACTCGGCTCCAGATTTCTTGTCCTGGCGCGGCCGTTCGAGCTGCTGTTCGAGCTGCCGCGGATCCTGCACGCTTTCCAGCTGCTGCATCTGCTCGACCAGCCGTCGAATTCTATGCTCTACGTTCTCGATTTCGTCCAGGGCACGCTGTCTGGAACTGTGCGCCTTTTTCTGTTTTGCGTAGTAACGTTGAGCGTTTTCGGCCGGCGTTGCGGTGGGATCGAGCTGAATGGTTATCGTGCTGCCGGGACGGGTGTAGTCGTCGGCGGTGATCCATTCCATTCCTGGTTCGATCCGGTGCAGATTGCTCATGATCAAGTCGCCGAGCAGCTTCCAGCTTTGATCCGGCTCGCTCTCCTGCGTCTGATCGCGCAGCGCGCTCAGCCGTTGCTGCAGCCGCTGCTGTTCCTGCTGCAGCTGCCTCTGCAGCCGCTCGCGGGCAAGTTGCAGCCGCTGCTGCCGGTTCTGTTCGCGGTACCAGCGTTCGACGCGGCTGTTGAAGTCACCCTCACCGGGAAAATCGCGCACACGGAAGCTTTCGTCGGGCGGCTGTTCAGGCGGCTGCGGTTGATAGTGCTCACCGCTGATCTCGCCCCGGCCGGGTCTACGGAAGAACGCGTCGTAGATTCTTCCGTTTTCATCGGTCAGAATAACGTTGGCTGCAGTGCCCCAGAGGCGGACCCACAGCAGGCAGGTCTTGCCGCCCTGGCGCACGCTGAACTTCACTATCCGGTCGTGGTTGACGTGTTCAACGTCGATGATCTTGCCGCCTTGCAGCCGCGAGCGCAGGATCTGCATGAAGCGCTGCGCCTGCCCGGCTTTAGACGGTGGCTGTGAGACGCGATGCATGCGGCAGCTTTTCGGCTCAAGACAGATCAGCAGGTCAAAGGAGTGCGACCGATGGTAGCAGCTGAGAATGAGGTTGCGAAAGTCCGGTTGTATGACTTTGCGGATAAACGCATCAACCAGCGGAAGCTCGGCGAGCACCGCATCGATTTCTTTCCAGTTGAGTGACACGGCAATCGCTATTCCTGATCTTCGATCGCCTGCAGGATTGCGGTGACTTCATCGACAAAGGTCTGGTAGTCATCCGGCGAGAAGAACACGCAGTAGACGCTGCGGGGCACGGTATTGCGATAGAGATACTCGCCGATTGCAGCAAACGCGATGCGTGCCGCGCGATCTTTGGGAAAGCCGTAGACTCCGGTGGAAATGGCGGGAAACGCCACCGTAGCCGCGGCGTGGCCCGCGGCGAGGTCGAGGCTGTTGCGGTAACACGCCTCCAGGTAGTCATCCTCGCCGTGCCTGCCGTCCTGCCAGACCGGTCCCACCGTGTGGATGACGTAGCGCGCCGGAAGCTTGCCGGCGCGGGTGATCACCGCCCTGCCGGTCGGCAGCCCCTTGGGCAGAGAGTGACGCCGCAGCTGCTTGCACTCTTGGAGTATCGCCGGTCCGCCGCGTCTGTGGATAGCTCCGTCAACACCGCCGCCGCCGAGCAGTGAGCTGTTGGCGGCGTTGACAATGGCATCAACTTCGAACTCTGTAATGTCGCCTACGGTGGCGATCAATCGCCCATCGTAGAACTGGCTCATCGATGTCTGCATGCTTTCAACTATACGCCCGAGCCGCGTTCCTGTCCACCGTTGGCGCAGCCAGGATTGGCTACAGCGCACGGACGGCGCCGACGGTGTAAAAGCTGCCGGTTACCAGGACCGCGCCGTCAGGGCCCGCCAGCGTCCGTGCCAGGTGAAGCGCTGCCGCCGGGTCGGCCTGGAGGTGGGCGCTGAGTCCCAGCGCGCTGAACGCGGCAACAGCGGTTGCCGGATCGGCGGGTTTGAACGTGCCGGCGCGAGTGACAACCACGGCTGCGAAGTGCGGTGCCAGCACGCGTGCCAGTGCGCCGACGTCCTTTCCAACGGCGGCACCGAACAGCAGTACGCGCGGCTCGCCGGACAGCGCGACAAACGCCTCGGCTACCGCGCGGGCCGAGTCGGTGGTGTGCGCGCCGTCCAGATAACACGCCGGAGCCTCGCCAACGCGCTCCAGCCGTCCCGGCAGCCACGCCCGCCGCAGGCCATCTTTTATGGCTGCGTGCGGGAGCTGTGGCAGCAGCTCGCGGGCCACTCCGGCGGCCAGCGCGGCGTTGCGCGCCTGGTGTTCACCGGGCAGCAGCAGTTCAACCGCGAAGTGCTCGTTATGGCGCACCAGGGTGAACTCGGCTGCGTTACCCTCGCTGACCAGTCCTCTGACCTCGGCACTGGTCTGCCACAGCGGACAGCCCAGACGTGTGGCCTCGCGCACAATGGTCTTGAGCGCTTCGGGCTGCTGCCGCGAGATGAACAGCGGCACGCCCTGCTTGATAATTCCGGCTTTTTCGGCGGCGATTTCCGATATTGTGTTTCCCAGGTACTCGGTGTGCTCGAGTTCGATGGGTGTGATGACCGACGCTGCCGGCACAACGACGTTGGTAGCGTCCAGCCGCCCGCCGAGGCCGGTCTCGAGTACAACCCAGTCCAGCTGTGCATCACGGAACAGCAGAAACGCCAGCAGCGTCAGCAGCTCAAAGGTGGTCGGTTCAGCGGTTGGGTCAGCCGCCATCGCGTGCCTGACGTGGCGCTCGATCTGCCTCATCAGTTCCAGCAGCGTTGTGTCGGTTGTCGGCTGCGGTGAGAGCACAAAACGCTCGCGGTACGAGGTTACGTGCGGGGAGTAGTATCCGCCAACCCGGTACGCGGCAGCGGTCAGTATGCTCTGCAAGAATACCGCAGTTGAGCCTTTGCCCTTGGAACCGGCTATGTGGATCGCTTTGATTGCACGATGCGGGTGATCGAAGGCCGCCAGCAGGGCGTGCATGCGGTCGAGGCGGTAGTGACGGGGAACGTGGCGGCCTTTCTCCAGGTTGGTGAATGACTCAAACCAGGCAAAGCCGTGCTCTACGCTTACGAGCATTGCGGGTTCAGCTCAGTGATTCGTCTCGACGCCGCAGCGCCTGAGCGTGGTTGTGAAAGCCCTCGTAATCTGCCAGTGCGATCACGTGATCCTTCATCTGCCGGTAGCCCTGCGCGGTAATGTGCACCACCGAACTGCGCTTCTGGAAGTCGTGAACCGATACCGGTGACCAGCAGGCGGCGTTGCCGCCGGTAGGCAGGATGGCGTTGGCACCGGCTGCGTAGTTGGCCAGGCTGAACACGCTGTGTTCACCCAGCAGAATCTCTGCGGCGTTCTGAATCATCCCCAGCGTATCGTACGGTTCGTCGGTCTGTATCTGCAGATGCTCGGTAGCAAACTGGTTGACAATCCCGGCGGCGTGCTGCAGGTCATCGGCAATAATGATGCCACCGTAGTTGGCAAAGACGTCGGACAGAAACGTGCGGCGAGGATCCGGACTGTCCGGGGTCTCGGCTATAAGCTCGGGAACAATTGCGGCTACCGCCTCAGCCAGTGCTCTGCTGGGGGTAACCAGCAGCGCGCTGGAGTCAGAGCCGTGTTCTGCCTCCACCAGCAGGTCCAGGCTTACCTTCCACGGATCGGCGTTCTTGTCGGCCAGAATGATACTCTCTGAGGGGCCCGCCGGTACACCGGTGTCCACCAGACCGCCAACAACGCGCTTGGCGGCTGCAACGTAGACACTGCCGGGGCCGACAATCTTGACAACCGCCGGTACGCTCTCGGTACCCCAGGCCAGTGCGGCGATCGCCTGACTTCCACCGCAGCGCACGATCCGCTCGACCCCGCACAGGCGCGCCGCGTAGAGGCACGCGTCATCCACCGAGCCGTCGCGTCCCGGGGGCGTGGCGATTACCACCGTTTCAACGCCGGCCAGAACCGCCGGGACCGCCAGCATGTAGAGCATTGACGGAAAGCTGCCACGGCCGCGCGGTACGTAGAGGCCCGCCGAGGCTACCGCGGTGGTTCGTTCGCCGGCCCAGATGCCGCTGCGGATCTGCTGCATCGGCATGCTGTGCGATAGCTGGGCCTGGTGATATCGGCGCACGTTCTCGATTGAGAACTCCAGCGCGCGTTTGACCGGTTCGCTCAGGCGCGCTTCGGCGCCGTCAAACTCGGCGCTGCTCACCGTCAGCGGCAGCGAGGAGAGATCGGCGTGATCGAACTGCAGTGCGTAGTCGCGCAGTGCGGCGTCTCCGCGTGCGCGCACGTCCTCCATTATCGTCTCCACGGTTGGCAGAACGGCGTTGATATCGGTCTCCGAGCGCCGCAGCAGCTTCTGACGCTGCTGGTCGGAGAGCTCGGACCACTGGTAGATTGCAACGTTCATGGCGCGTTCCTTGTCGCTGAAAAGGCTGTCCAACCCTACTATTGCAGCGCCGGGTAGTCAACCAACTGGACCACCGCTGCGCCGTCGGCCAATGTTGTCTTTTTTGTGGCGCTGGGGTAGGCTCACAAGGTCAGCGCGATGCGAACACCAGGGGGGAGCCGTATGATTATTGAGCCTATGATTCGCAATAACATCTGCATGAACGCTCATCCGGAGGGCTGTGAGCTGCATGTTCAGCAGCAGATCGATTACGTCCGCAGCAAGGGCGCAATTCCGGGGCCCAAACGGGTGCTGGTGATCGGTGGTTCGGCGGGTTACGGTCTGGCAACACGCATCGTTGCCGCATTTGGCGCCGGGGCCGGCTCGATCTGCGTGGCGTTTGAACGAGAGCCGAGCGCCAAACGCGCCGGTTCAGCCGGCTGGTACACGGCTACCGCGTTTGATGAGCGGGCGCGCGCGGCCGGTCTGGTTGCCGAGACAATCTTTGCCGACGCCTTTGCCCATGAAACCCGGCGCTACACCATCAAACGCATCCGCGAGTTGCTCGGCAGTGTAGACCTGGTGGTCTACAGTCTGGCGTCGGGGCTGCGCATCGATCCGGATACCGGTGAGCAGTACCGCTCGGTTCTCAAGCCGCTGGGCAAGACCTATAGCAATACAACTGTTGATCCGATGACCGGCGAACTGTCGCAAGTTGAGATAGAACCGGCAACCGAGGAGGAAGCCGCCGCCACGGAGAAGGTTATGGGCGGTGAGGACTGGCAGCTGTGGATCCGCGCGCTGGAGGCCGCGGACGTTCTGGCCGAGGGTTCTATGACGGTGGCGTACTCCTATATCGGTCCCGAACTGACCCGCCCGGTCTATCGCGAAGGCACTATCGGTCGCGCTAAGGACCATCTGGAGCAGACCGCGCGCGATCTCGATGCGCTGATGAAGCCGCGTGGCGGCCGGGCGTTTGTGTCGGTCAACAAGGCGCTGGTAACACGGGCCAGCGCGGTTATCCCGGTTGTCCCGCTCTACCTGGGGATTCTCTATCAGATCATGAAGCAGCGCGGTCTGCACGAAGGCTGCATCGAGCAGATGTACCGTCTGTTTGCCGAACGCCTCTACAGCGGCACGGAGCCCGAGGTAGACGAGCAGGGGCGCATCCGGCTCGATGACTGGGAGATGCGCGAAGACGTGCAGGCGGAGGTCAATCGGATCTGGCCCACGGTAAACGCCTCGAACCTGAACCAGGTAGCGGATTTTGAGGGCTATCGCCAGGAGTTCCTGCAGCTGCACGGTTTCGGCTATCCGCAGATAGACTACAGCAAAGAGATTTGAGCCGCTGCCGCAGCGGAGCGTGGTTGCGACAGCGCGTAACGGATTTTGACTGGTGCCAAAATTGTTTTTTTTCCGAGGGCATTTTGAAGCAGCAGAACCGCGGAGGCTGTGTATTGGTGCAGAGGTCCGCCTGTGTGCACCACCACAACCATCACCGCCCCCGAGT
>SKLB01000221.1 GCA_007123465.1 Spirochaetales bacterium | reverse complement strand
TGGGCCTGGTTGCCGCGGTGCATCTGAAGGACACGTTGGCGGTCAGCTGTGAATCCGAGGGCAAGTTTCGTGACGTTCCTTTTGGCGACGGCTGTGTCGATTTTGCCGCATTGTTCGCTGTGCTGAAGCGCCACCACTACAGCGGACCGTTTCTGCTCGAGATGTGGAACCGCGGCGAATCCGATACCCGCGCGGTGGCCGAAGCCAGGAGCTGGATCGAAGAGAAGATACGGGCGGCAGACCAGGCAGCGGATCCGGTCAATCGCTCTGCGATTGAATGAAGCGTGCTATCCCGCTGTGATACACCTCGGGATCGTCCCACATCGCCATATGACTGCCGTTCGGGCAGTGAAGGTAGCGGCCGTTGGGCAGCTGCTCGGCCATCCGGCGCATATGCGCCGGATCCATGGTGTCGTGTTCTGCCCCAACCACCAGAGTTGGGACGGCGATTTGAGCGAGATCCGCGGAGCGGTCCCAATTCTGCAGTTTTCCGCTGATGCCGAATTCGCTCGGCCCCTGCATCGATACGTAGAGTTCCTTGTTGATCTTCTCGAAGGCGGCGTTGACCGGCTGGGGCCACTGCATGGCCGGTTGACGCAGCACGTGCTGTTCGTAGTGATGCGGGACAAGCAGGTCCATGTATTCGTTGCTTTCGTAATCTCCCGCGGCTTCCAGCTCACGAATGCGCTTCACCACCGCGGGATCCATCTGCGCCGCCAGCACTTCATCGGCGTAGCGCTGGTACTCGGGGCAGCTGGACATCATGTTGGAGATGATCAGTCCTTTCAGGGCGTCCTGATGCGCCAACGCGTACTCGATGGCGAGTATTCCGCCCCATGAGTGCCCCAGCAGAAAGAAGTTGTCCGGGCCCAGGCCGAGCGCTGTGCGTACCTGTTCAACCTCGTCGACAAATCGCGGAATAGTCCAGTACGCGGCGTCAGCAGGATTGTCCGAGTGATGTGAACCGAGCTGATCGTAGTAGATGAACTCGATCTGCGCTGGAAACCAGGTCTCAAAACTCTTGAAATACTCGTGCGTGGCGCCGGGGCCGCCGTGGAGCAACAGTAAGCGCGTGTGCGGGTTAGAGCCGTTACGCTGAGTCCAGACCTCCATTGTGCCGCCCGGAGTCTCGATCGGTATGCGTCTGGTTTGTGGTGGTACCATTGTATGCCTCCCGCGGTACGTGTGATAGTGCAATTACAACAGGTAGCCCGAGCTTACTTCAAACTGTGCCTTCTGCAGTTCCGTGTGCGCCAATTCTATCAGCTGGATCGGCAGGTGATTGCCGGAACAGGTCAACGGCGGCGGCTCGTTCAGCGCACGGCTGCCGTAGGCAAAGACGTGGTCGATAGCGCGGTTGGCGTTGGAGAAAGGGTTGCCGAAAGGCAGCTCGGCGGCTGCGCTGAACATTCGCCCTGCAACCCGAGAGACCCGCTCTGAGATAGCGGCTGCCGCGGCGTGGTTTCCGCTGTGTGCGGCCGCCAGCATGTCGGCCAGCGCAAAAGCAAAGCAGTTTGCTGTGGAAAGCAAAAACCCGTTGTAGGGCCCGCCCGAGGTATGATGCCACTGCGCGTAGTCCTGTTCGGCGCCGCGAACCAGAAACACGTTCTGGTAATCCAGGCCGGCTGTGGCTACCGTGTCTGATCCGCTGGTATCTTTGAACAGGTAGAAGTTGGGGTAGCGCTGCGCCAGATCGGCAACCGTCTGTGGGGTCATTTCGTTTTCGGTAACCTGCGGCAGCTGGTAGATCGAAAGCGGGTAGCCGAGTTCGGCCACCTGTGCCAGTTCGGTGTGGATCCGGTCCTGCGCTATGCTCGATCCTCTGGGCGGGGTCACGGTGAAGCCGCAGATACGCCGCTTCGCCAGCGCACGCGCGGCGGTCACGGCATCACCAGCTGATATCTGCAGCTCGGCGGTAGCCTGCTGGATTGCGCTGCGAGCCTCACCTGGTCCGGTGCGCAACACGCCCATCATGATCCACAGATCGAGCTCGGAGGCAATTGCGCACAGCTGCTGCACCAGCTGTTGCTGCTGCTGCTCGGTCATCTCCCAGCCGTCTCCGGTGGATCCCGGCGCCAGAAACGTGCGGATCACCGGTGAGAGATGGAGCAGATGTGCACGAATGCGTGCGATATCGATGCTGCCGCGGTCATCACGGTAGTGGGTCAGAAGAGGACACCACAGTTCGGGGATACCGTTGGGAAAGAGTTGTGCTACCATCGCCGATCGAGACCGGGTGACCTCGCTCTTCATCGCTTACTCCTGTGCTTCCGGCGGCGCCGGCTGCTGCAGGCCATCGCGGCTGAGCAGCAGCGTGAAGTACTCATTATCGGGGATCTCGATCTCTTTGTACACCGCGTGTTGAACGACCGCGGCGTCCGCGCTACCGTGATGCGTCAGCACAAAGACGTTAGGGCGGAAGACAGGATTACCGTCATCGCGTGGTGGTAATTCCGATACGTGCAGAGTGACCTTCTCACGAGCCGGGAATTCAAAGATGTGTACGTCATCGTATTGCCGGTAGTCGAAGTTGTCCATGTCGCTGTGGATGCGGCGGCCGTAACGGCCGACCCGGTTGCCGTTGTCGTCCTGGACAAACGCGTCGCGGCCCTCTTCTACGATCACCAGAGCGCGCTGGCGGTGTTGTAGCTGTTCGCGTTGCTGCGCCAGCAGGCGCGACAGCGCAGCACGGCTGTGCCGGTACTCGTCCTTGACATCCACGACGAATAGATGCTCCGCGCTGCGATACTCGCGGATCGGGCTGTCGATCCAGCGGATCCGCTCGTTGTCGTGATCCGGATCGAGGTTGATCGTGATGCGCTCTGCGGCCCGGCTGAGCAGGTTTTGCGACACTTCGTCGCCCCAGTTGTTGGCAGTGATCAGGGTGACCTGTTCAGAGGCCGGATCTGCCAGGTAGCCGTACGCCAGCATCGAGTGGTGGCGCTGCGGCGCAAGGTAGCCGAATGCTACCGGGCGTCCTTCGGCAATGGCGGCAACAATGGAGTCCACCTCGGCGTGCAGCGCCTCGAGCGATTGTGGCCGGTCGATAGCGTAGCCATTCGTTACAAAATGGTTGAAAACGATGTCGTTCTGCAGCATGTTCATCTGCTGCTGTATGCCGCGGTGTGGTTCGCGCACGGCGTAGATAGACTTGTAGAACGAGGGCAACAGCTGCGGGTCGCGCATGAATCGTAGCTGAGATCCGCTGAACGCGTAGCAGCGCCCGATCGCGCCACCGAAAAATCCATAAGCAACGCGCAGCATCATGGTCTGCTCTTCGGGCTGGAGTTCGCCAAAACGCTCGTCTGCCCACGGAAACAGGACCGCAGAGTAGGGGCGCGCCGAGCCGTGAACGCTGCGGGCGTTGGAAAAGCGGAAATTGTCCCTGCCCCAGACAAAGTCGATAAAACCGATTTCGAGTTGGCGGGTGCACGTTCCAGCGCTGGTTGCCACAGTCAGTGTGAGCTCGTAGTCTCCGGGCTGCTGGAAAGGCCTGAGAGCGATCTCGATCGGATCAGCGCCGCCGCCGGCAAAGGTAGCGCTGCTGCTATCGCTGGATAGCGTGACTGTGTCAACAACGAGGTCCGGATCGCGTATCAGTAACTCAAGCAGCAGCGGACTGCCGCTGCGTGAACTAATCTCGACATTGAGCTCTATGTCGCTGGACCGGCACAGATCTCCAATCTCCACGGCCGCTGCCTGGGCTGCCACCAGCCATAGAACCAGAATCAAGCCGGCCAGCGGGCAGAAACGCCTTTCCATCGGTCTCATACAGCTTCAGTATACCACAGACCGCGGCGGGTCGGCGCAGCCGCTTAGCTGACGGCTGATTTCAATACACGCTTTGCTATCTTGCAAACCATGGTGTACGCCGGATCAAAGATGTTGCCTACGTCGTATTCGACGCACTGCCCCATCAGGATCCTGGCTCCAGCTGCATCCAGCCCAAACTCCCACTGCAGTCGACGCAGCATCTCGGTGGTGGCGTGTTGCAGCGCCTGATCCAGCGGCCGGGCGTTACCAACGGTGAAGATGCAGGCCTGGTCCTCTCCGCCGGGCCAGTGCGCGTGGCTATCGCGGCGGATCCGGACCGTAAACTGCACGTCACACGATATCTCCACACCGGTACCGCCTATCTCACCATCACCCTGCAGCGCGTGACAGTCTCCCAGGTGGAACAGCGCCCCGGGAACGAAGACCGGGAAGTAGACCGTAGTGCCGGCGGCCAAGCCGCGGTAATCCATGTTGCCGCCGTGTTCGCCGGAAGTGGCCGTGGAAATAGCCTGCCCCAGCGCCGGGGCTACGCCGAGGCAGCCGATCATCGGTGCCAGCGGCAGGCTGATCGAGCCTATCGCGGTATCGGTGGGTTGCGCCAGTGTGGCTGTCCCGGCGCGGTTGTCTACACGCCAGCTGGCCAGCGCCTGGTCGTCTACCGGCTGTGTTGCGTCCAGGAAGTCCGGATCGAGCACGTTGGGCGCTATGATGGTGCGCGCCCAACCGTAGTCCCGGTTGGGTACAATGCTGTCGATAGTCACTTCCAGGGCGTCGCCGGGCTCGGCGCCTTCGACATGAAATGGCCCGGTCATAGGGTTGCCCATCTGTGTAACCTGCACACCGGCTGCGTCGTAGCCGTGGGCACAGAGCGTCGAGGTGACGACGCTGTCACCCTCGGCTATGCGCAGAACCGGATCGTGCGTTCCCAGGGTTGGGTGGTAGTGAGATGGAGAAAATCGATGCGTTGCCATTAGGCTTTCTCCTTTGGGGCAATTGTGCCGGATCGCCGGGGCGCCCGAGCTCGCCGGCACTACCAGCGGAAGACCGGCGGCAGATCGCGCATTGTCTTGAGCCCCGGCGCTGCTGCAACCACCCGTTCGATGGCGTTTACCAGGATTGCCACCGTAGCGATATCGCCGTTGGTGCCGTGAAGATCAATCCGCAGCGGCGGTTGGCCCGCGATCTCAATGTGGTCTGCCTCGTCGACAGCCTCCAGCGCCGCGTGAAAAGTGCAACTCACAAACTCGGTTCCGGCGCATACGGCGGCCAGCGTCTGGTGTACGCCGATGACTCGGCCGCGGGACACTGTTGTGCCGCCGGACTGCATGTCTGCCTCGGCTAACACCGGTTCGATGCTCTCGCGGACGCTGTCAACGCTGTGGCCGAAGCTTTCGCACAGCATGGCTGTTGACTCCCGCAGGCCGACATGTCCCATGCGTCCGCTTGATACCTCGGCCTCGAACTGTTCACGTGTCATGCCGACGCCTATCTTGGCCTGAAAGGGCAACCGACGCCTGGCAGCGTCGATAACGCGTGCGACCGAAATGCGCTCTACCTCCAGACAGAGTGCCGTCAGGGCCAGCGGCAGGGTATCCATCAGAAAACCCGGATTGACACCGGTGCCCAGCGCGGTCTTGCCGGCCTGCAGTGCTGCGCGCTGAATCGCGTCGGCGTACTGCGCATGGTCCGCCCACGGGTAGGAGAGTTCTTCGGTACTGCTGACCACATCCAGCCCCATGCCCAGGATCTCGGTCAGTTGCGGAGTTACCGAGTCCAGGAAGGAGCCGGTAGTATGCAGTACAACATCAGCCGAGGTCTGCTTGAGCGCATCCGCCAGGGTTGGCAGCACGGCAATGCCCAGCCTGCGTTGGGCTGCAGCAACTTCGGCCACATCGCGACCGATCTTCTGCGGATCGATGTCCACTGCAGCCACGAGCTCCAGCTGCTTGCGTGTCAGCATCGCGCGTACCGCGGCGCAGCCTATTGGGCCCATTCCGTATTGAATGACTCTGATCGGTTTGCGAATGTTTGCCATATCATTTCCTGCCGCTTGACTGTGCGCGGCGCTGCCGCCGCGCGGTCTGAATGACCTCTACGGTCTTGGACCACAAGTCGAGGCTTACCAGCCGCGAGAACGCTACCCATTCAGCGTGCTGGGCGTCATCGGCCGCAGAAAGGTCTCCCGCGCGCCACTCGGCCCAGAAATCGATCAATGTATAATGGTAACGCGTGCGGCCTTGTTCATCGGGAATAATCGCGTCTATGACTTCCAGAAACTGCGGCTCGACTATCGTGACGCCGGTTTCTTCTTTGACCTCACGGACCGCGGTCTGTCGCACGGTTTCTCCGAGGTGCTGTGCTCCCCCCGGAAGGCTCCACTCGCCGGCGCGCGGAGGGTTGCTGCGGCGGATCAGGAGCACCGTATCCTGACGGAATACCACAACGCCAACCCCTACAAACGGCCGCCGAGGGTACTCGCGGGGGTCTTCAATCGCGTCTGCCAGGAGCTGCTCGTGTGGTTCTCGATCGGGCACGCGGCAGTATAGCACATTCTGTCGCGTCGTGGAGACACTGATTGCGCGTTCAACGGGGGCGCAGCGTGGTTACCACGTAAGCCCCGGTAATCAGAAAGAGACCACCGAGCATCTGCAACCAGCTCAGACGCTCGGCGAAGACCAGCAAGGAGAAGAACGCGGTCAGGAACGGGCGGGACAGCTGCAGAATATTTGAAAGCGAGACTCCCAGTGCGGGCACTGAACGGTAGTATAGCGAGTGCCCCAGACCGATACCGACTAAACCCGAGAGAAGCATAAGGATCCACAAGCCGGGAGAAGCCGGGAACTGCCACTGCGCACCGTGAGCGGCCAGGTGGCTGAACAGAAACATCGGCGTGACAAAGGTAATTACCGCGGCGTTTACAAAGAATGGCGAGTATCCCGGGAGCCAGGCGCGGACCATCGCGGTCAGTGCAGCCCACGAGACCGCAGCACTGAGTACCAGGGCGACCCCGGCAGCCGACACCGTGCTGCCGGCCGAGCCGTCGACAGAGATTGTCATGACTACGCCAACCACCGCCAGGGTCACCGCGGCATGAAACCGCGGTTTGCGCATCAACGGGCGTTCATCGGCAAAGAAGACAAACCCCAGCAGCACACCGAATATTGCGGCAGACTGAAAGATCAGCATCGCCAGCCCCGGCAGCATCAGGTAGAGTGATCCGGTGAAAGACGCCTGAAAGCAGAAATTCGCCACCGCGATCAGCGCCATCCGCGGCAGCAGATGTGGCAGGCGGGTGCGGATCCGTGCGCGCTCAACGTTGGTGGCAACCGCAAAGAACAGCGGCCAGAGTACCAGCAGCGCTACCAGATAACGCGCAAAGGTCTGAAACATAACCGGAAAGCCGCTGCCGACGTAGCGGATCATTACCGGCGTGACTGCCCAGATTACCGCCGCGCTGAGGTTGAGTAGAATAGCTTTGCGGTAGGCAGTCGACATGGTGAGACTCCGGCGCGAGACGGTTAAGTGCATCAATGTAGCACGGCACGGGCTAACGCGATAGACACCTGCGTTCCAGCCGAGGCGGTCCGTGGGTCGATAGGGCAGCGCTGGATATGGTACACTGAGCTTCGCTGCAGGAAGGAGGAATGATGAATGCACGATTTATCGGCTTTGGGGCGTTGGAAATAGATGGCAAGCGGTTCAGTGAGGACGTGGTTGTACGCAATGGCTCGATCGAGCCGCGGCGCAAGGATGCATCGCGGGCGCTGAAAGGCAATTACGGCCACACACCGCTTTCCGAGCATGAACCGATTCCGTGGCAGTGCGCAACGCTGATCGTGGGAATCGGCGCCAACGGCAGGCTTCCGATAACCGACACGTTGCGTTCCATGGCGGCCGAGCGTGGAGTCGAAATAGTGGCGGTCCCTACAGAGAAGGCGTGTCAACTGTTGAGTAGCGCTGACCTCACTACCACCAACGCGATCCTGCATCTCACCTGTTGAGCCGCGGGACCCGCCGAGTGCCTCTCAGATAGCGAAGCCCGCTGCGAGCGCGGCTGCCACAATCAAGGGCGCCGGAATCTTGCGCCAGAGCAGCAGTACAATCGCCAGGGCGGTCACTACCAGGTTATCAAGCTGGAATCCGCTGGCCTGCATCAGGATCACCGCCGCAACGGCGATCAACCCCCCGGCAACCGCGCCAATTCCGCGTAGCGAAATCCGGATCGCGCGGACCTGTTTCAAGTTCTCCCAGATTGGATAGACAAAGTAGATCAACAGCAGCCCCGGTAGAAAGATACCTACGCCACCGGCAACCGCGCCC
>SKLB01000099.1 GCA_007123465.1 Spirochaetales bacterium | reverse complement strand
CCGGGGTTGAGCCAGCCGGTTGATACCTTGTAGGTGCCTTCTGTCAGCCACTTTATGCCGAGCCAGACACGCAGCGGTACCGCCCAGTAGGTGGGGATCTTGGCAGCCAGGTGACTTCCCACAATAGAACGGCCGTCCCTGATCTGAAAGAACTGCTCCTGAAGATAGTCCCAGACCGCAGTTAGACCGGCCAATCCAATCAGATAGTGCAGATTGATCACGTGCTTCATGGCCTGCGCTGCAAAACCCGAGAGCGCAACGCTCATAACGTACGCTACTCCATACTTCCCACCGAGCGATACCATCTGACCATGGTAGTTGGGCTTGAACGGCTTCTTCTCTTTCTGCTCGATCTCGCGGGCGATGTTTTCGGCTGCAGTGTGCGCCGACTGTATGGCCGTTTCAACGATCTGCGGCACCACTTTGTCGTCAATCGTATAGAACACCATGTCTCCCACGATATAGACGTTGGGCAGGTCAACCGACTGCAGGAACTCGTTGACCTGGATCCTGCCACGCTCGCCGACGATATAACGTTCGTCTTCATCGAAGTGGCAGCCCTTCATGCCGTGTATACCCTCAACCGAGGCCACCGTGGATTCGCCTTTGGCGCAGTTACCCTTGGTCAACTCGATCTTGGAGCTGAATTCCGACCCGTGAACGCCCGCAGTCCAGATGAAGGTGTCGGTCTCGATAACCTCGCTATCGGCGATGACCACTTTGCCGGGCGCAGCACTGGTTATCGGCGAGTTAAGCATCAGGTCGGTACCTCGGTTCTGCAGATAACGGGCCGCTTTTTCTCGCAGGTGCTTGGGTAAACTGGGTAGAATGTCATCGAGCATCTCGATCAGTACAACCCGTACCTCGCGCTCGTTGATGTGGTATTTGGCGCACAGAATTTCCTTGCGCTCGACCAGCTCACCACAGATCTCAACGCCAGTGAAGCTTCCGCCGGCAACGGCAAAGGTCAGAAGCTTACGCCGACGCTCCGGACTCGGCTCCTTGGCTGCCTCGCGAAACATCTCCTCAACATGAGTTCTAATTCGAATTGCATCCTCGAGCGACCAGCAGGTGAAGCAGTTCTCCTGAACCCCGGGTATGTCAAAGAAGTCCGGCTGTGCACCGGCACCGATAATCAGATAGTCGTACGGGTACACAGCTGTGCGCGAAACCAGTTTGTTATTCTCGAACTCGATCGTGTCGATTTCATCGCAGACTACCTTCACACTGGTGCCACTGAAGATCTTCTTGAAGCTCACTTGAACAGCTTCAGGTTCTACGCGTGATCCGGCTACCTCGTGTAGTTCCGTCATCAGGGTATGATACGGGTTACGATCGATCAACGTAATATCGATGTTCTGATTACGCTTGTATTTCTTATGAAGCCGCTTTGCAGCTTCCACTCCGCCATAACCACCGCCCATGATGGCAATTCGCAATTTCTGTTCCATACGCGTTCCTTTCAGAATTCTGATAGCCGAGTAGCCCACCGCACTCGCGGCGCCGGATGAATTGTAATCGCTCCAATACTAACGATTGTTGTTGCTCTGCGCAATAGAAGAATCAAAAAGTCTGGGCATCCACCGGCGTGTCCTCTACCCCTTCCACGCGAATAAAAACACGGTTCGGCAGGCACGCGATCCACTCTCCAGACATCGTCGCCTTACCCGCCGCTATGCATATCTTGTCGCGGCAGGGTGAATCGAGCACTTCAACTCCACCGGAGCTTATCAGGATCTCGGTCTCACCGAGAGGGCCTGCAACCGATAGACTGCGTGTTCCCTCGAGGGGGTACAGGAAGATCCCGGCCTCGGACTGAACACGTACCTGAGCTCCCTGCTCACCGCCACGGTACGCGTGCAGCGAAAACAGCACGATCACTACCACGGCCACTGCAAACGATATGTAGTCGAACAGCCGCAAACGCATACATTACCCTTCTACTATATTTTGCCGATGTTGTCTCGCCCGTGTTGAACACGCCACGGCAACCCAATATATTGGAGCCACTCTTTCGATCCCGAGGCGCTCTTGTGTCCGACCTGCTGGGTCTGGTTATCGCGTACATCATGATCTTGTCGGCAATAGCAATTGCCGGCCTGCTGTTGCGCAGGCGGCTATTCTCGCCGACTCTCTCCAGAAAGTTTATCCACATCAGCGTTTCCAACTGGTGGCTGATAGCGATGCACTTCCACACGCGGGCGTTGTACGCCGCGGTCGGGCCGATTACGTTCATCGTGTTCAACTGGATTGCCTATCGGCGGCACCTGCTGGCCGCGATGGAGGATCCCGAACATCGCCGTAATCTCGGTACGGTATACTTCCCTATCTCGCTATTGGTCCTGGTACTACTGTGCTACAACGGGTCAATTCCGCCCTATGTTGGAGGAATCGGCGTGCTGGTCATGGGCTATGGGGATGGCCTTGCGTCGATCATCGGCAGTCGGTGGGGCCAAACCCGCATACGCTTATTCGAAGGTCACAAGAGCGTGCTCGGAAGCGCAGCGATGTTCGTTGCTTCCGCCGCAGTGGTACTGCTGTTCATGCTGCGATTTCAGCCTACCGCATCACCATCGACATTACTCGCGGCCAGCTTCACAACAGCAGCAATCGCCACGCTGATCGAGCTGCTGACTCCACTCGGGCTGGATAATATCACTGTGCCAATCGGCACCACGGCATTCTTCTACCTGGTATTTGCATGAGCATTCTGGCTCTACGTGCCGCTACCGCGCTTGCGCTGAACGCAACCGCAGCGATTGCCGCCACAAGACGGGGTTCGGTGACCGCAGCGGGAGGCATTACCGGTCTTGTAGTCGGCACCGGCATATTTATCGGAGGAGGACTCTGGCTCTGGTCACTGCTGATGGTATTCTTTGTATCCGGCAGCGTTGTCAGCCGGATCGGACGCAACCGCAAAGCACCGCTGCAGCAGCTGCACGAAAAAGGCAGCCGGCGTGATCCACTTCAAGTGCTGGCCAACGGAGGTGTTGGCCTGATAGCTGCAATCGGCTACGCGGTCAGCGGGCACTCAGCCTTCGCGGTTGCGTGCGCTGCCTCGTTCGCTACCGCCAACGCGGACACCTGGGCCGGCGAAATCGGGGTACTCAGTCATAGCGCGCCACGCTCAATCCTGACCGGGCAGCACCTGCCGGCGGGAACATCGGGCGGCATCAGTCTGCTGGGGCTGGTGGCGTCGGCGGCGGCAGCTGCGCTCATCGCGGGAGCTTTTTCCCTGGGTTGGCTGCTGCACTACGGACACGGCCGCATCGTTCCGCTGGCGGCGACGGTCATCGCCGCCGGGATTACCGGTGCACTGATAGACAGCCTGCTAGGTGCAACGCTGCAGGCGCATTACACCGACTGTCGCAGCGGCAAACCAACCGAACGCAGACGCACCAATGACACCGAAAACCAGCTGTTGCGCGGATGGCGCAGTTTCAACAATGACGCAGTCAATTTCACCAGCAATCTGATCGTCAGCGTGGCTGTGCTGGCAATTGAGCTTGCATGACGGCCTGCGGTCTATCGTCTGTCCACCGATCATCTCTCAGCAATATCCAGGACCGTGGTAATCCAATCGAGATACGCGGGCAGGCCGTCGTCGATGTTCAGAAACACCAGCTCGGGCACGTCGTAGCTGTGAACCGTCCTGATATGACCGATGAGGCGGTCGCGCAGCGCCATATCGGTCTTGATAAGCAGCAACGTTTCGGCATCATCCTGCACCGCGCCTTCCCAGACGTAGAAACTGCGAATCTGCGGAATCAGCTGTACACACGCTGCCAGCCCGGCACCCACTATACTGCGCGCCAGCTCGGGTGCCCGCTGCGGTTCGCTGGTGGTGATCGCCACTGCGGGCTGCGAAGTCACTACGCGCTTCCTTTGGGCCCGGAGGCCACCTCGGCCAGCTCGAACTCACTGAACACCCGATCGATAGCCAGTATGATAACAAACCTGTCGTCCTGTTTGCCGATACCCTCGATGAACTCGGAATCAACCCTGGAACCGATCCTGGGCGGCGGCTCGATATCCTGCGGATCGAGATTGATGACTTCCTGTACCGAGTCGGCGATCATACCAAGCACAACTGCCTCGTCGGCAATCGACACCTCCGCCACAATGATCGACGTTGCGATGGTATTCTCTACCGCCGCCATACCAAACTTGGTGCGCAGATCAACAACCGGCACCACGCTGCCGCGAAGGTTGATCACGCCCTTCATAAAGTCAAGGGTGCGTGGTACCTTGGTAACATTGGTATATTCGAGTACCTCTTTGACTGAATGCACCGCAATCGCGTAGAGCTCCCTATCGAGCGTGAATGTCAAGTACTGGTTGGTATCGTCTCTCGCTGCATTACTCATCTGCTCCTCCCTCCATAAAAGGATTATAGATCAATCGTCCTGATCAGAGTTGAACTTCTGCAAAAAGCGCTCCAACGCCTTGCCGGACAGCCCCGCGTCACGCCCTGCCTGCTCGAGGCGGTCTCTGTCTGCGGAGGCACTGATAATGCTGCACGCCGCCGCAGCTTCACTGCGCGACAGGCGTACCCCGCCGAGGGTATGCTCTTCAAATGCTGCGCTGGCGATCGGGCAGACGGCGCGCGCGATATCGAACATGACATTGGCGTAGGCACGAATCTCGTATTGTGCGTGACTGTCCATACGCAGCGATAGAAAGCGGAACAGGTTGTGCAGATCTATCTGCCAATACCACTGCGTATAGAGGCTCAATGGCAGATTCACCCGTGCAAGTTCGCGCGCGATCCCCTGCTCCAGTAGTTGCCGGTAGGCGCGATACGAGCGCGATTGATCCTCGCCGAACGCACTGATTACCTGCCGCGCGCTGTCCGCATCCACCGGCTCGGCGCAACGCCCCTGCTTGTTGTCACTGCTCTGCACCGCTATGTCTGCGGCCGCTGGAACGTAGAACTCTTCTTCCATCACGCTGTAACGGCCCGATATCTCATTCAGGCGCGCGGTCCGGTGACGCACCCACTGCCGCGCAACGAAGATCGGCATCTTAGTGTGAAAGGTCAGAACAACCTGTTCGAATGGAGAAGTGTGATCGTTGCGCATCAGGTAATCGATAAGGCCACTATCCTCGCGGTAGGTTTTGGTTCCAGCACCGTACGACACGCGTGCCGACTGCACAATGCGCTGATCGCCACCGAGATAATCCACCAGCCGCACAAAACCCTTGTCGAGTACGCGAAACTCCTTATCGAGAATGGCCTCGGCTTCCGGTACAATGCAGTGAGCCATGTTTCCTCCGTGGTTGCTGTCTGGAGCATAGCAGCATCACCAAACTTCGTCCACGCGGCTGGGCAGAAACTGGAATTGGAGCAGATAGATTGATATCTTGAGAAGCAGAATGAAGGAGGGCGTATCAACATTCGACATTTCTCCCTGCTGGCGGGGTTTGTCCTGAGCGCAGTGACCCTGTCAGCCAACCCCGGGGTTGTCTCGGTATACAGCGAGGAGACCGAGGCGGGTGGCTATCGCCTCTACGCCGACAATGCTCACATAATCCCGGTCTACGTTTACGTCCGCCTGAATCGCGTCACCAACCTGCAACCATCGGCTGATCTGCCGTTCGGCAAGCTGATCGAACCCGGGGCACGCCGGGTCGAGCTGTTTGAGCTTGCAACTGCCGACCCGCACGGCAGACGCGGTTTCGGGCTGGAGTATTCGTACGCGCGCGGCGATCCGCACAACGTTCAACACAACAACGCGCATCTCTACCTGCTGCCCTTTGCGCACGGCACCAAGCACCGTGTAACCCAGGGCTACAACGGGCGATTCACACACTACGGTGAAAACCAGTACGCGCTCGACTTCGACCTCGACAGCGGAACAGCTGTCACGGCCGCCCGCGCCGGCACCGTGGTGGAGGTGAAACAGGACTCGCGGGTTGGCGGCACAGGCGCACACTACACCGATAAGGCCAACTACATCCTTATCCGGCACGATGACGGCAGCTTCGGCAATTACGCGCACATCCGCTACAACGGGGCCGAAGTGCAGGTTGGGCAAAGAATCAAAGCCGGTCAGAAAATCGCTTACAGCGGCAACACCGGGCGCTCCTCCGGGCCACATCTACACTTCGACGTACGCGTGCCTACGGTCGACGGCCGGATGCGCTCGATTCCGACACTGTTCAAGTCGCACGACGGGAGTGCCGTCAGCCTCGAGGAGCACAGCTTCTACTACGCATACCAACCCGGGAAGCCGCCGTTCGAGGTCATCTACGGGCGTGATCTGACCAACAGCATGTTCGAGGATCATAACCGGCGCGTCGGACACAGCGATCAACTCGAGTTCCGCAGCGAGACAATTGACCTCAGCTACGTTGCCTACCTGGCAAACGGCTACAACCAGAGCGTCGAAGCCGACGTCAGCCTCACACTGCGCGGCGTCCGCTCAACGATAGACATGCCACGGACAATCCGCATCCCGGCCCGCACGGAGGTTTTTCTGACCATCCTTCACGCCGATCCAGCGGTCAGTCGGATTCAGTACGCGCCGCGGGTGCGTTACCGCCTGCTCGAAGAGTGATCCAGCGATTCATCCGGCGATAGAGAACAGTCGAGAACCAGAACAGCGGTGGAACCACCGCCCACCCCAGCAGCACATCGACCGCATAGTGTGCGTAGAGATAGACCGTGGAAATCCACAACAACAGCGTCACCGGGACTACAACCCACAACGTGCGCCGCAGGTATCGGGCGTGAAGGATCATCGCGATCAGCGAGATCGCCACGTGCGACGAGGGTACCGCGGCACCCGCCAGGTTGGCTTCGGCAAAAATGGAGCGCATAATCCAGGCAAACAGGTACCCGTCCAGATCGCTGTACCAGCGGGCGTAGAGTTCCGGGATGAAGTACTTGGGTCCGTGCACCGGAAAGAACACGTACCAGAGGTACAGAACCGCAAACGAGGCGGTGACCACAAAGAGACAGCGTTTTGCCTGCGCGTATCGTTGATGCAAGAACAGCAACCAGCTCGGCGCGCACAGCAGTATGTAAAACGAAAAATAGACGAAGTAGAACAGTTCGTTGAGCGCGCGCAGATGTCCGAACGTATCCGGTAGCAGAACGGCCAGCTGCAAACCGAAAACAGCCTCCTCCATGCGATAGAAGAACTCGTCAAACGATGCCCCGTCCCACACCAGCTGTGACAGTACTATCACCCGAGTGAAATAGGCGGTGTAGAAGAGCTGTACGTAGAACGTGCGCACAAAGTGAAGCAGCGTAGCACGGCGGATGAGGCCCCGGGCATCAGCTGCGGCAAAGCCCAGTACCACGGCGTTCCCGGCCAGAAATGCAGCGCCAATCAGCAGATTGTGCCCACGGCCGGCAAACAGAAGGTGCATCAACGCGAAGAACCCGTTGAGCGCCAGTGCCAGGATATCTACTTCATTCAGTTTAAACCGCTGTACCACCGGAGCCGCCTGTCTATGCGTCAAGTCTTGCCTCAAATTACCGAGAACTATACTGAAAACCGGCGCCCGTGTCACGCGCGTTGTGTCAGTACAGTTCCGCGCTCAGCACTGTCCAGTCGATCTGACCGGCAGCGTCAACACGGTATTCCAGCAGCATCTCGCCGCCGATATGCCCGTCCTCGAAGCGCGCGTATACCCAGCGCTCGGACAGAACGTAGATGTTGTCCGCTGTGTAGAAGCCCATTGTCCCACCGAGGATCCCCTCGAACGGTATAAGGTCGTCGCGCTGTAACAGATCGGCCACCAGGCGCTCACTCTGTTGCTGCGGCGGCAGGCGGGTTTCGATCTCGGGCATCGGCGATTCGGGCGCCGGTTGCGGCTGCTCGGTTGGCACGGCATCGGCGGCTTTCAGCACGCTGAACAGCGCCAGTGCCAGCGCCAACGCCAGCAACAGGTTGAGTGCGGTAAGCGCTATCTGGCCGGTAGTCACTCTCATACTCTCTACCTCCCCACCGGCGTAGCGTAGCACAATGCTGGTTTTCTGTGGGAAAAGCCGCGCTCCTACGGTATATTCTGGCTATGAGTGCTCGTACTGCGCCCGCAGGACCGGCAAACGTGCCGCGGTTGATTGCGTTTTTCCTGTTTGTTCTGGCCGGCCCGCTGCTGCTCGCTTCGCAGCAGCCGGTTGAAGTAAGAACCAGCGTTGCCCAACGCCAGTCTGCGTTCCGCGAAATCTCCTACGGCGCGAGGCTGCGTCCACGGCAGACCGTGACGCAGCGTGCACCGCAATCGG
>SKLB01000230.1 GCA_007123465.1 Spirochaetales bacterium | reverse complement strand
TTGTTCTGAAACCACTCATCATCAGCGGCCTGTGCCTGCACAGCAAGAGGAAGCAACAGTAAAGCAACGCCGGCAATCAGCAGGCTCTTGCGCATAGAATCTCCTTGTATTGGTTGCCAGTCTACCACAATCGCTCAGTAAGAAAATCCCCACGAGAACGAAAATGTTGTATCGCTGACGAATAGCGTCTGCGGGTTCTGCGGAAAGACGCTCCACTGCAGATCAAAAAAGGGCGTCTGGAACTCAAGCCCGAGTTCCGCGTCAACCTCTATTCCTCCGAGCGATTCCCCCTGTGGCTCCAGCGGGTTCCGGGACCTGATCTGAACCAGGAGCTCCAGAAACAGCGAGGAACCCAGATATTTGCCGAGAAAAACCGTGGTATTGTCCAGGTACTGTCCAAGAGATGGGCCGTAACTGTCAAGGGGGTCCTCGGCGGGCTCTTCCAGCGCTCCAACAACCAGATTCTGAAACAGCTGCGTGCGCACCGAGAACAGATCGAGGCCGAGCGCGTCGCGTATACTGGTCTCAACGTTGTTCATGATACCAAACGGCGTAACAATGTCGGTTGTTGCCAGCATCGCGGTAGAGATGTTGAACACGTCGTCAGGGCCGCCGGTAATCAGTCCGCCGCCGATCAGCGTAGCGATTTCCGAGTCGCTCATGGTTGGCGAAGACTCGAAACGCGGCGAGAACTCGCTCAAACGGCTGCCGTCGGCAATCAGAAAGATCCGTACCGGTCCCTCCCTGCCAACCTCGCGCAGCTCGGCACGCGCCCGCAGGCGAGGATCAAACAACTCCTCGGTCTCGTCGAAAACGATCTGTCCCTCGCGGATATAGAAGCTACGATCGAAGTAGTATATCTCCCCACCCTGGATGCCGACGTCGCCGCGCAGACGAAAGGTTCCGGCCTCATCGGAGTACTGCAGCTGCAGTCGCTCATTAGCCTGGGCAAAGCTGCGCACAACCGGAAACTCGCGCGACGGCCAGAGAAACTCAACCCGCCGTCCGGTACGAAGGTTCAGATTTACCGTGGTCATAGAGTCGGAGTCCGGTTCGCGCCGCTGGTCGCGCGGTGACACTGCCAGCGTCGTTGCGCGCGCCTCAATGTCACCGGTTATAGTAACAAACCCCGGTGAGCCCGCAATCCGCATGCTCCCGACTCCGTAACCGTCCACGCTCAATCCACCGAAGGTGTGCGCCACCGGCACACCGCTCTCTCCTGACTCGATGTCCAGCTGAAACTCGTCCACCGCCCAGCGGTGCAGCACGATTGTCCCGCGCAGCGTGCCGCTACCGGATCCCACCGCGGTCTCAAACGGAGTCAGCCGCAGCTGCTTCTCCTGCAGCACCAGGTAGATCTTCGCAGGACCGATAGGATCACGCAGCAGATCGAGATTTCCGCGTACCCCATCAGCGGTCAGGGTTCCGTAGAGGTCCGGGTCGCTCAACGGTCCCACAAGCCGAATCCCGCCGCTGATCCGCCCGGCGTGGATTGTAAGTGCTCTAAGGTCAAACAGGTCCGGAACCTCGTCTATCTGAACCAGCACCTGAGTAATGTTAGCCTCGACTTCTCCGTCCTGCAGCCTCCCGGCGGCCACGAAGCGGATCGGCAGCGGATCGAGCAGCTCAATCCGGAACTGACCGTTACTGTGGAGCACGGCCGACACTGCATCCGACGGTCCGCCGCTTACGAGAATGCGTTCCGCGCTACGATCGACGGTGAAGTCCCAGTCACCGTAGCGGCTCGGCAGGATGTCCAGCCCTTCAATCCGGACGCTGCCGCGAAAAGGTCCGGCAAGCACCGCAAAGAGATCCTCCTGCGGTTCATCTGATTCGAGTTGCGAGCGCAGGCGCAGCGTTCGTGGTTGGGCGCGATGCCGGGCGCTGTTGCGCACGGTAGCCTGCAGATCAATCGTTGAGTTGCGAAGGTCGATGGTGCCGCGCCCGCCGGACAGCGAGTTTGTGACGTATTGCCCGCGTATTGTCTCCAGTGTGATTACCTGATCCGAGTAGGTCACCCGTCCATTAGCGCTGATGGCGTCATTGTTGACAGCGCCTTCCACCACCTGAAAATCGGCAGTCAGGCGTGGATCGGACAGCGGTCCATCGAGAGTCATGACACCGTTGACCGAACCTCGGATTCCTTCGACTGCAATGCGCGCCAGTGGTGAACGCTCAAATACCAGCGCGGCCGTCAGTTCACCGGCATCCAGGCTTGCCTGCAGTTCGTAACGTTCAGCACTATCCAGGGCGTTCAGATTGAGCAGCAGCGAAGCCTCACCACCGCCAAACAGGTTGTATTCGGCGGTTCCCGAACCGCTGACACGCGATACCGAATCGGAATAGGTCAGGCGTTCAATCCTGCCGCCGGCGGCGTTGAACCGGCCGCTCAGATTGACGGTGAAACCGCGTTCGCCCAGGCGCACTTCACCAAGCTCCAGTCTCCGCAACGAAACATCCCACTGGTCCAACGAGCGGAACATTCCCGACAGATCGAAAGAGAGCGTGGCACCGTTATCAGAGAACGGCAGCGGAAACCGCTGAGCGCGTGCAGAGTAGACCACCTCCCCGCTATCCGCCAGATGCAGCCGGCCATCCAGTCCGTGACTACCGTGAAAGACCACCGTGCGCGCATCATCCACCAGGCCCTCGACTGCGTAGCGCCGTCGCCCGTCGAGAAATTCCGCCTGGAAATCAATCCGTTGATCATCGGCCACTTGTGCAAACAATCCGCCGCGCAGCAGATACTCACCGCTGGCAACCACCGCATCGCGCACCTCAAAGCCCGTCTCAGCGGCGTAGAACCCAAATGCGGCGTAGCGGTCCGGCCGTTGGGGATCATAGAGCGAAACAAATGGGGCCTCGACCCGCAACCGTTGCCCCGCGCTGCTGGCGCGCACCCGCGTATCCAGAACGCTACCGCCGAGTGCGGCGGTTACCCGGTCACGCGGAAATCCGGGCAACAGGTCCGCGGCAACTTCAATGACGGCATCCACCGCAGCGTTACGGAACTCGGCCAACACCTCAATGCCGTTATCGGCCGCGGCACTGCTCTGCCCGCTCAGCTCCACCCAGCCACGGCGCTCGGAGTCAAGAAAGGCCAGCGCCGAATAGCCGCTGCGATCACCCTCCTGGCGCATTGCCAGCTCGACATCGTAAAACCGAGATTGCCCGTAGCGCACCACTTCGCTGCGTGCCGTTGTTCAACCACGCTCGGCACTGACTTGAAAAGAGGCGCTCAGCGGCCCGATACCGTCGTAGCTGAACCGGTCGAACAGCAGATCGCCGTGAGGAACGCGATTGACCAGATCAAGCGCGCCGCCGAACAGCGCCTGTCCCTGACTGCTCTGCACACTGAAGTACTCGATATCGGCGCTGCGGGTATCACCCTCCACTGCCAGCGCAACCGTTATTGGTTCGGAGACCTCCGGGTTACGCACGCGGTTACTGATACGCAGATTGTAACTCAGCTCCCGCGTGGTGTGGTTGTAGTTCAGCCGCCCCTGTCCGCTGGTCTCGCCGAGCAACCACGGATTGAACACCGCCAACGGCCCCTGCAGCTCCATTACATTGGCGGGAATCATACCGTCGGTGAGAAAATCTATCTGTACCGTTGCCGCAATCGGATCGATTATCAGCGAAAGGTCTATCGGCGAACGGTCACGAACCTTGCGCACATCGATAGTACGGCCGTCGTAATCAAGCTGGAACGTCTGGTTGACAACGGTTGCGGCAGCTGTCTGGACCCGCGGCACGTCTATCAGTAATCGAGCGTGTGATGCAGCGTCGGACCAGCTCCCGTCAACCGATGCGCCGTCTGCGCGCACCCTGCCTCCGTCCTGGTGCAGGTAACCGAAGTTGCCGTTGAGCGAAAGAGCCGTTGCTTCGCCGCCAACGCTCACAACAAAACCAAGGTTCTGAGCCCGGTACTCGCCCGTTGGTCCCTGATAGCGAAGCGACATGTTGTCACCACGGATGCGCAGCTCGAGCGGAATCTCAACCGCACCAGCAGCCTGACGCGCGCCGTTCGCGCTAACGGTCTGCCGCACAAAATCCAGCACGTCCTGATCGCGGCGATAATCGAGATCGATCGAACTGTTTTCCAGCCGCAGTTCGGTCAGAGCGTCTAACGGATGATCGGAGAACAGCTTCAGCACGTTGTAGTGCGCCTTTACCCGGCCTACGTCGAGCAGCACATCGCGCTCACCGGGTTCGCCGAGAACACGCAAGCCGCGGATGTCAAGAAAACGGAAGATCGAAGGAGATATGGAGCTGTACGACACCCGCCGACCAAGCCTGACTTCGGTAGCCGTAATCAGCTCGTCCTTCAATTGCTGCATGCGCACGTCAATTGCGCGCTGCAGCGGAACCAGCGCGATTGCGGTTACCACTATCAGCACGGCGAGCATGAGAAGCTGCGCGAGATGAATGCGGCCAAAACCGCCGGTTTGCTTCATGGAGTCATCTATTCCCGATCTTCAATCAATACTATAGTATCACAACGCGAGGCGGAAAAAAAGCACGCCGAAGCATCGGGGAAGCACACCATGCGCAAAGTATTGGAGCGTTTTGTTGTTTTTGAAGGGCTGGACGGCGCAGGAACTACAACCCAGACGAGCTTGCTGCAGCAGGCGATGCAGCGCGCCGGTCAACCGGTATGGGCAACCGCCGAACCGAGCGAGGGAGCCGTCGGCCGCCTGATACGCGCCGCGCTGCGCCGCGAGCAGTTCCTCGAAGCCGACACCCTTGCCTACCTCTTCGCCGCCGACCGCAACGAACACCTCTTCGCGCGCGAGCACGGCATCTGCGAGCGCCTGCGCACGTCATGGGTCATCTGTGATCGCTATCTGTTCTCTTCGCTCGCCTATCAGGCGCTCGAAACCGATCCCGATTTTGTTGCCACACTCAACGCCGCGTTCCCTCTGCCCGCCTGGCTGATCTACGTCGATGTTGACCCGCTGATGTGTGCCAGCAGGCGCGCCGAGCGTAGCCAGGAAGAACTCTTCGACAGTCTCGACTTCCAGCGGCGGGTCCACACGCGATACAACGCAATTCTGGCCGATTTTGCTGCCGAGCGGCGGATGCGGATCGTGCGCATCGACGGAAACCAACCCGCCGATACGATTGCCGCCGAGGTATGCAGCGCACTGGGATTCCAGCCGATATAGAAAGGGATGAAACGGGCAGTAACGCTGATTGTACTGATTGCCGTGCTGACGGCACCGCTCTACTCGTATCGCGTCCTCTACAAGGAACAGTTCTATCGCCTCTACCGCGAGAATTTCTATCAGTATCCCGAGCGTATAGCAGAGAATGTCTACTGGCTCGAACGCGCCCTGGCAGCCGACTTTGCCAACCCGCTGTTTGCACTGGCGCGCATCGAGGACGCGGCTCACTGGGAACGCTACCGCTACCTGTTCATGATGCACGTCAACCTGAAAATGGTTGAACTTCACCTGCGCTGGGGCAGCAAGTACAACAAGTTCAACGCCTACTTCTTCAACTACCCGTGGCAGCGCCAGAATCTCGAGAGCCTGGAGACTGCAGAGTCGCTCTTCCGTGCCGCGCTGTACTACTGGGATGAAGCGCTCGAGTGGTCGGCGCGCGCGTGGGAACTGCGCCGACTGCAGTTGACGCAGATCCAGTACTGGCAGGACGAGAATCACCGCATCGAGACCGGGACACTGGATTACGAAGCGATCATCGGCCGCCATCTCGACCGTCTGCAGGACGTGCGACGTACCTTCCTGGAGATGGACCGCTTCACTTACTGATGCAGGTACATCGCGTCACCGTAGGAAAAAAAACGGTAGCGCTCGCCAACCGCGTGACGGTAGGCGCTCAAAATCGCCTCGCGGCCGGCGAACGCCGCCACCATAACCACCAGCGATGATTCGGGTGTGTGGAAGTTGGTGATCATTTCATCGACAACCTGAAAGCGAAAACCCGGATAAATGAACAGCTCGGTCTCACCGTCGCCGGCAGCGAGCCCTGCGGCATCGGCCACGGGGCGGTCGTGCGTCGCGGCGCTGGACCAGGCGCTCTCGAGCGTACGCACCGAGGTTGTGCCAACCGCAATAATCGGGCGCCCGGCACGCTTCGCACGCGTCACCGCCGCGGCGCTGGCTGCAGGAACCGAGTAGCGTTCGCGATGCATGCGGTGCTCAACCACGTTCTCACTGCGCATGGGCCGAAAGGTGCCCAAACCCACGTGCAGCGTCACAAAGCAGCGTTCGATGCCGCGCTGATCGATGCGCTGCAGCAGCTGCGGCGTGAAGTGCAGCCCGGCGGTTGGCGCCGCCGCCGAGCCGTAGCGCGCGGCGAACACGGTCTGGTAGCGCTGCCGGTCCGCTGAAGTGTCACCGCGGCGGATATACGGTGGCAGCGGGACGTGCCCGTGCGCTTCCAGATAGCGATCATCAACCGCGCGCGAGAAACGCACGTGCTGGATCTCCTGCTCGCGCGCAATGACCTCGCCGTTCAGCCCGTCGGGTAACTCAATCACTGCGCCGGGTCTGGCGCGCCGCGCCGGTCCCGCCATAACGCTCCATTGGAGTCCGAGCCGGTCACGCGCTTCGAGCAGCAACAGTTCCACCTGCGCGCCGGAGGCAGAGCGCCCGAGCAGGCGGCACGGCCGCACGCGCGTGTTGTTGAACACCATCAGCGCATCAGCGGGCAACAGCTCGGGCAGGTCGAACACGTGGCGGTCGCGCAACGGACCACCGCCGCGCGGCATGCAGAGCAGACGCGCCTGCTCGCGCTGCGGCGCCGGCTGCTGCGCAATCAGCTCACTGGGAATTTCGAAAGAGAAGTCCCTGGTCTTCATCGTTCTCCGGCGGTGCTCCCGGTAGCCCCAGATGCTGGTAGGCCAGCGCGGTGGCAACGCGGCCGCGCGGTGTCCGCATCAGGAATCCTCGCTGGATCAGGTAGGGTTCGTAGAAGTCTTCCAGTGTGTCGATTGCCTCGCCAACCGATATTGCCAGCGTCTCGGCCCCCACCGGCCCACCGCTGTAGGTGCCGATGATGGTGGCCAGAATGCGTCTGTCGTGCTGCTCCAGTCCGTAATCGTCAATTTCGAGGCGCTGCATACTCTCTTCCACCACTGCCTGGTTGATCCGCCCGTCACCGAGTACCTGGGCAAAGTCACGCACGCGCCGCAGCAACCGGTTGGCAACCCGCGGCGTACCGCGCGAACAGCGCGCAAGGATCGCTACCGCGGCCGAGTCGAGCTCGACATCCAGAATTGCCGCCGAGCGACAGATAATCTTGCGAATGTCCTCCAGGGTGTAGAAGTCAAGCCGCACCGGGATGCCGAAACGGCTGTACAGCGGTCCTGCCACCAGGCCGGCCTTGGTGGTTGCGCCGATCAGCGTGAACGGTGGAATTGGAATCCGCACCGTGCGCGCCGACGGGCCCTGGCCGATAATCCAGTCCAGCTGATAGTCCTCCATTGCGATGTAGAGCATCTCTTCGATGGCCGGCTTGAGACGGTGGATCTCATCGATGAAAAACACGGTCTTCTCGCTCACCGTAGTCAGGATACCGGCGAGGTCCTTGGGTTTCTCCAGCGCCGGGGCAGCGGTGACTTTGAAATCAACCCCCATCTCCTGCGCCATGATACCGGCCAGGGTGGTCTTGCCGAGCCCCGGCGGTCCGCTGAGGAACACGTGATCGAGAGCATCGCCGCGGTTACGTGCGGCGGTGATGAAGACTTCCAGATTCTTCTTGACCGCGTCCTGCCCCTGGAACTCGTTCAGCCGTGAGGGCCGCAGGCGCTGTTCCACGCCGTCGTCATCGGGTATCTCGGGGTGCAGCAGGCCTGGTTCGTTCATAGTGTATCGCCGCCACTGAGCGTTATGATTGCCCGGCGCAGGATTTCGGCTTCACGCCGGTCGGCTTCGATCCCGTCGTAGTCCACAGCTTTCTCAGCCGTCGCTGCGGCGCTCTGTGCCGCTTTGCGATCAAACCCCATATCCACCAGAGCGGTTACAATCTCGCCGCCCGCTACGCCACCTGAAACGCCGTCTTGCAGATTGAGCGTTCCCTGCAGTGTCACCAGGATCTTCTGCGCGGTCTTACGCCCGAGACCGGGCAAGGCGGCCAGGGCGTCTACATCGCCGGTTTCCAGAATCAGCGGCAAACGCTCGATCCCGGCACCGGAGAGAATGCGCAGTGCCTGCTTGGGCCCGACGCCGCTGACTTTTATCAGTTCCAGAAACAGAGCGCGCTCGGGCACAGAGTAGAACCCGTACAGCCGCATCA
>SKLB01000253.1 GCA_007123465.1 Spirochaetales bacterium | reverse complement strand
GGCGCTGTGGCCGGTATCTACCTGCGTCTGCCGGCAATGCTGCACCTTCCAACGGTTGTGCTGTTTGCAATGATCGGCGGTGCGCTGTGGTCCGCGATTCCAGCGCTGCTGCGGACCTTTCGTGGCGTACACGAAGTCATCACAACCATCATGTTCAACAGCATAGCGATCTATCTGGTGAACTACCTGGTGAACCGACCACTGAGCGGATTTGCTCCCGGCGAGAGCCTGGAGCCCCAGACTGCGGCGATCCAGGCCACAGCGCGCTTCGGCCGCCTGAATCACGTTTTCCAGGCCATGGGCTGGGGCATCGGCAACCACGTCTATCTGGACTACAGTCTGGTAGTTGCGCTTATCATGGGAGTTCTGGTCAGTCTCCTGTTATTCAAGACCAGACACGGATTTGAAGTGCGCGCTGTGGGAACCGCACCGGATGCATCGCGCTACGCCGGTATCAAGGTTAACCGGGTACAGATCGGCGCCTTCCTGGCCAGTGGGGCGCTTGCGGGACTGATAGGGCTGCAGGAGATATTTGCGATTCGTGGCCACTATACCTACGAGATAGCTTCGGGGGTGGGATTCGACGGGATTGCGATTGCGTTGATCGGACGCAACAATCCGCTGGGCATTATCTTTGCCGCGCTGCTGTTCAGTTTTCTGAAACAGGCCGGCTACGGTCTCCAACTCTATACCTCGGTTCCCAACGCGGTAATCTATGTGATTACCGGACTGATGATTCTGATCATTGTTGTTTCCGGTGAGGTGATGAACCGCTACATCCGGCGGCTGCGCAAGAAGGAGATGCAGTAATGTGGTACCTGGGCGAGTTTCTGCTGCGCGGCATCCAGATATCGGCGCCCATTGCGTTTGCCGCCATGGGTGGGGTCTTCTCGGAGAAGGGCGGTGTGATCAATATAGCTCTTGAAGGCATCATGATCGTTACCACCTTTGCTATTGTGTGGGGTTCGATGGCGTTTCAGAGCATGTTTATTGGAGTGCTGGTGGCGATGCTGGCAGGAGTGCTTGTGGCGCTGATCCACGCGGTGGTTACCGTAACCTACAAAGTAGACCAGATAGTCTCCGGGGTGGCAATCAATATTCTGGCGCTCGGTCTGTCGCGTTTTCTCTCGCAGAGCATTTACGGTCAGGAGACGCAGAGCCGCTTCAACTCGTATCTCTACCCGCGGCTGTTCGGTGTCAACGTGTACGCCTGGGCCTTGATTCCGATTGCCGCTGTTGCCTGGTACGTGCTGTACAAGACCACCTTCGGACTGCGTCTGCGTGCGGTGGGCGAGAACCCCGAAGCGGCCGATTCTCTGGGTGTCAACGTCAGCCTGATGCGTTATGCCGGCGTACTGATTTCCGGTGCGCTGTGCGGGCTGTCGGCGGCTACGCTCTATCCGTCGCAGTGGGTCAGCGGAATGACCGGAGGCCGTGGCTTCATCGCCCTGGCGGCGATGATCTTTGGACGCTGGAATCCGGTTGGTGCCGTGCTGGCGGCTATGCTCTTCGGCTACGCGGAGACCTTCCGCATTATGTACGAGCTGCGAATCCCTATTCCGGGACAGTTTGTGCAGATGTTGCCCTACGTACTGGCGGTGGTGGTCCTGGCCGGTGTTGTGGGCCGCGCCCGGGGTCCGGCTGCCGCCGGTAAGCCTTACCTGAAAGGCGAAGCATGAGCAACGAGCTGCTCTGGCTGCTGCTGCTGCTGGTCAATTTTGCCCTCATTCTGCTGGTGTACCGCCTCTACGGACGCGGCGGACTCTACGCCTGGACGATACTGTGCGTCATAACAGCCAACATACAGGTGGTCAAGACGATTGAACTCTTTGGTATGACCGCTACGCTGGGTAATATCGTCTACGCAGGGGCTTTTCTGATCACCGATATTCTCTCGGAGAACTACGGACCGCGCGCTGCGCGCAAGGCGGTATTCTTCGGGTTCCTGGCGATTGTGGGTTTCACCGTGTTGATGAACCTGGCGCTGTTGTTCCAGCCGGCGGCAGGGGATTTTGCGCACGACAGCATGCAGACAATCTTTGGCTTCCTGCCGCGTATCGCGCTGGCCAGCCTGAGCGCCTACGTGGTCTCTCAAATGCACGACGTATGGGCCTACGCGTTCTGGCGGCGTCTGTTTCCGAGCCATCGCGCGATCTGGATTCGCAATAACCTGAGCACCCTGGTAAGTCAGCTGTTTGACTCGCTGGTATTCACACTGGCGGCATTTCTGGGAGTGTTTGCGGCAGACATACTGTTTGAGATCGTGATAACCACCTACCTGCTCAAGGCGATTGTAGCGGCCGCCGATACACCGCTGGTTTACCTGGCCGGCCGGTGGCACCGCCGGCAGCTGATTCGCGATACGCGCTGACTACACAGCCGCCAACCGCGCTGTTGTTCACTCTTTCCAGGGGAAGATCATGCCCCTGAATGAGCGTTTACCGACACGCTCGCGGTCGTCGTGGAGCAATTCGTCCCACGGGATAGCACGCCGGTTAGCCTGTGGGTGCTCGTTCAGGTAGTCGTACTTGTAGAGGCGCAGCTTGAGCGCGCTGTTGACCCAGATAAGCACACCCATGACACCCGGCAGCAGCAGAGCGGTAAACATACTCAGCAGCAACAGAGTCAGCGCGCCGAAGGCTACGACCAGCGCAAATGCGGTATTGTCGAAGACAATCAGGAAGCACTTCTTGAGGATCTTTCCAATCTGGCTGTCAAGCTGCGCTCGAATCGGCAGGTAGAAGACACTGGCCACCAGCCAGATGATACTGGCCCAGAAGAGAAAGGCCATCGCCGCCAGAGAGAGCACGGTTCCCATGGCGATGTATACCGGCAGGGCTATCGACAGCAGAAAGATGTGTAGCAGATAGATGAGGGCCAGGGCCACGGATGCTTTCCAGCTCTGACGCACGTAGAGCGGTATAGTGGCCCACTCGGGGGTCTGATAGAACGCGATGTCTCGCGCAACCATAGAGGCTACACCAAGGTAGACGAACGACAGCACAACACCAACGGCGAAGACCGCTATGCCGAGCTCCGGCTGCAGCCTGCCGACCGCAGCGGGAGCCAGCATCGGTAGCGAAAGCACCACAATGAACCCGAGGTTGCACAGAACCGACGGCAAAAAATGGTCCCAGAAATCGAAGAAGGCTTTCTTAATGCTGAAGAGAATCATACCTGGTTCATTCTTATAGCAAAGCGCCTGGGCTTACAACCCTGCCGCAAATGTGTTATTGTGTCTGCATGAATTACAGAACACTTGGCAAAACAGGTATCAAAGTTTCAGAGGTTTCTCTGGGTACGTGGCAGCTCGGCGGGGGATGGGGCCAGAAGTTTGACAACGCGGCCGCGGACCGCATTCTGAACGAAGCAATCGATCTTGGGATCAACTTCATCGATACCGCGGATGTCTATTCGGATGGCGCCAGCGAGGCAGCGGTTGGCCGCGTGGTACGCAAACGCAGCGAGCGGATATACGTTGCAACCAAGTGCGGACGACTGGTCTCACCGCACGTGTCTGAGGGATATACCGCGCCAGGCATGCGCGAGTTTGTCGACCAGAGCCTGAAGAACAGCGGTCTCGAGCAGATCGACCTTATTCAGCTGCACTGTCCGCCAACCGAGGTCTACTATCGGCCCGAGATCTTTGGCGAGTTCGATCGTCTGCGCGAGGAGGGTAAGATCTCGCACCTCGGCGTATCGGTGGAAAAGGTAGAAGAAGCGATCAAGGCAATAGAATACCCGAACGTCACCACAGTGCAGATTATCTTTAATATGTTCCGCCATCGGCCCTCGGAGCTTTTCTTTGAACTGGTGCGTCGCCGCGACATCGGCGTAATTGTGCGCGTGCCGCTCGCCAGCGGGTTGCTCTCGGGCAAGATGACGCGCGGACAATCGTTTGCCGAGGGCGATCATCGAACGTTCAACCGTGACGGCAAAGCGTTTGACAAGGGCGAAACCTTTTCCGGAGTGGATTTTGAACAGGGGCTGGAGGCGGTTGACGCGCTGAAGGAAGTTTTCGGTGACGAGGAGCCGTTGGCGTTGTGGGCAATACGCTGGATACTGATGTTCGCCGAGGTCAGCTGTGTCATTCCCGGCACCTCGCGCAGTGAACAGCTGCGCCAGAACCTCCGTGCCGCAGATCTTCCTGCAATAGATGATAGCAAGATGGATGCAGTGCGCGAAGTGTACAATCGCTATATACGGCGCGACGTTCATCATCGCTGGTAAGCGCGGTTCAGCTTGACAGCCCCAACCTGCGGCGCTATGTTGCAATCGGCATGACCGACCCGGAAACCATTCATATCTTTCACCTCGTGCGTCACAACGGGTCTGCGTTGTTTCTGCATCCGTTCCGCGGAGATCAGGCTACGCTCGATCTGCTGGAGAATTGCCGCATTGAAGGCCTCTACGGCGCTGAACCGGAGGTTGCTTCGCTGACCGGCTTTCGCAACGAGCTTTATTCGCTGGTAGAAAGCGCTCTCCGTGCGTGGGATTCACAGATGCGCTTCCTGCCGCGCTTTGTGCTAAGCGCTGCGTTGTTTGTGGTCAGCTTTCTGTTCCTCTCAATTGTGGTACGCGACCCGGTACCGGTGCTCGATGAACTGCTGATTTCGCTCGCGGCTTCCATCGCCGCCTATGTAGCGCTGCGCGCGCGCGGGCGCGGCAGCGAACGCGTTGAACGCAAGCGGATAACGCTGCGCACGCGCATCGACACCATTGTGTTCAGCGAGTCATCGGTGGTACAGCTGCTGGAAGAGGTGTTGCACATGCATGAAACCGAACAGGATGCAATAGACGCGCTGCTCGCGGAGCGCGGCAGCCCTTTTGCAGACGCAGAGAGTCCGATTGTCAATGAGGTTTTGCAATACCTGTCGTTGCGCTTTCCAGACCGAGGATTCCGCCGCCAGGAGCGGCGGCTGCTGCGCGCCGAGCGCGGGGCATCAGAGCGGGTCCGGCAGTGGGCAACGCAAAAGAGTATCGATCTACCATTGTTCTGTTTCTACCTCAGGCTCAAACGCGCACTTGACTCACGCAAGGTGCACCGCTGAAGCGGGCCTTACTGTGCTGCAGTATGGTCGAATGCGCGACTGGACGGCTTCTTCTCTACGGCGATGACTGCTGTTCAGGAAAAACGTCTGGCTCAGCGGGATCGATCGGAAGATCGTTATCTTCTTCACCCAGGCGGATGGCCTCCAGGCGCTGCTGCAGCGACAGCAGCCGCAGCGCGGTCTCGCGCGTCTCGGCGGCGGGTTCAAAGCGCGGGTTCAGCTCAAGTGCGCGCTCGGCGAGCACAACAGTGGCTTCAAATTCACCGGCAGCGTAGGTAACCAGGCTGTCCAGGTAGTACTCTTCGACACGGCGCTGGATATCGGCACGGCCGCGATCACCGAGATTCAACGACGCCATAACGCTGAAACGGTCGATGCGATCGGTCTGAGTGGTCATGTCGAGGGTGTAATTGACCTGGAAACGCAGATCGCTGAGGTCGAGACTGCCTCCAAGGCTGAGTCGCGGATTGCCACCACGCAGCAGGAAGCCTGTCTGCGCGGCAAAGAAGTCAGTTACCTGGACCGCAACGCCGCCGGCATAGCCCAACGGCTCGGCAGGGTCATCGCTGAAGGGCATAATCGGAACGCTGAGGTCAAATGCCATCAGTACGGGATTAAGCGGAGCGTAGGCAATGCCACCCACAATACTGGACGGCAGTGGCTCATCGAGAACCGGTGGGCCGATGTTGCGCGCGGTCAGGCCCAGTGAAAAATTCTTGTCCCGCGAGGGGAAGAATTTGAGCAGGTTGAACCGCGACAGCAGTCCAAAATCGGCCATAATCCCAAAGGCCGACTGTCCCGGTGCAATAACGGTCGGGATGTTGCGGTGAGCGACTTTGAGCGTAGTACCGGCTGCAACTCCGTGAAAATTGAAGCTGTTGAAAAAATTGTAGGAAACGTTGGCGCCGGCGACCACCTCGGTATAGCGCACCGCGTTCTGTTGTGCGCCTGCGATGTCGTATTCGGTAAACGGAACGTGCAGGAACTTGCCGCCGGCGGCCAGTCCGAGGTCTCCGTAGCGCAGCGTGTAGACAGCCGATTCCATGTTGGTATCGGCAATCAGATTGTTATGCATCAGTGAAAGCTCGGTATACTGCAATCGCGAGCTGGCGGCAGGGTTGGCATCAAAGAAGGTTGCATCTCTGGCAACTGCAGTGTAGGCTGTTCCCATCGCTTCGTATTCGCCGCCCATCGGAATGACGAGTGTGGGGAAAACCGTCAAGCCGGTATTGTTGACGCGGGTTGTACCAAACCGGTCGCTGATACTCCATGGGATGTCGGAAAGGTTGAATCCGGCAACAACGAAAGGCGTAAAAAGTAGTGTCAGAGCCACGAACGCTATCTTTTTCATTACATTTTCACCTAGTAACATACTACACCATCACGCGTTGTTCCATTGATGATCGGCATTTTACGATCGACGTTTATGTGTCGATATGTGATATAGTTATATAGGGAGGGATTTCTGTCGCCGCAGGTGAGAATACCACGTGCTACCTGGCTCATTATTGCGCTGGTTCTGATGCTCTTGCCGGGTTGGGCACTCTTTGGCGCCGGACAACGGGAAGATCCGGTTGCCGCAGCGCGCGCACTGATTGCAGAAGGTCAGATGAACGAGGCAATCATGCTGCTGCAGGATACCGTGCGCCGCAGTCCCCACAGAATCGAGGAGGCCGAACGGCTACTGGCAGAGATCCGCAGCGTGCGAAGCCGGTACAACGATCTGCTGGAACGTCTGGTGACGCACCTGAATCAGAATCCCGAAGACATCGTGACCACACTTGCGATCATTGAAGAGATGGAGGCGCTCGACCGCCATCCCAACGTGCGTATTGCGCAACAGGTGGGCCTGGCGCGCGTGGTTGCACAGCTTGCCTACGACCGAAGCGTGGCCGACGGCATCATGACCGAGGCCGCTGAGCTGTTACAGGACGGTCGCTACGCCGACGCGGTGCAACGCTATCTCGACGGCTTTGATCTGCAACGCGATGCCTTTGAACGGCGCGATTACCCCGACATGATCAAAGGTTCGGTTGACAGAGCGATTGCGCAGGTCCGCCGGGAGGCGGTGAGGTTCCAGCAGCGTGTTGAGCAGTTCGACACCGCGTACCAGGCTCTGCTGCAGGAAATCGACGACCTTGCGTTTGAGGGCATTGAGAGTTCGCTGGAGGTCTTCGGCGAACTGCAGGCCGCGTCACGGCAGGGTGAAACACTGATCGAAGAAGCCGCCGCCACGATCAGCGGCCATCGCGCTACGGTACCCGCGCTCTTTCCCGATGATCCGGTGGACTGGCATATGGTACTGCTGGAGCAGTTTATCGCCGGCCGCCGCGGCGCAGAACAGCGCGAGGGGATACTGGGAGCGCAACGGCTGATACGAGAACGCCGGCAGCAACGGTTGAGCGTTGCATTCGAGGCTGCCCGGGAAGATCTCGAAAACCTTGCGCAGGCGGATTACTCGGCACGGCGCTGGAGCGAGGCACGGCAGAACTATCTCGATATGCGGCAGCTGTCGAGCTTTGCCGTGGCAATGTCGGTGGCCGGTAGTGAAGTCCAACCGGAGGAAGCCGACGAGCTCGAGTTTGCACTGCAGAACCTGAGCGAGACTGCGCGGGAGGTCTATCTGTTGCATCATGCGGCACATCGTGGCGCGGAGACCTTAGCTGAGTTCACCGTGGGTCTGCAATCGATGGACAGTGCGCTGCAGCAGAGCGCCGAGAGCGTCGAAGAGCTCAACCTGAGGCGCGTGCAGCTCGCTGATGCAGTGGAGCTGCTCGACCAGCAGCGGGAGCAGTGGGACAATACTGTTTCCCGGTACCCGGTTGAACAGCCATTTTTCCCCGATGGTGCCGCAGAGCTTGTCAGCCGGACCTCGCAGAAGCTTGCAGACAGCCATGCTGAAGTGAGGTCGGCGGAAATCGAAACAGTGCGCCGCATTGGCTCGCTGCGCTATGATCGGCTGCGCCAGGAGTATCAAAGCAATCGGGACAGTTTTCAGTTTGCCGTACAGCGCATCGAAGGTGTTGAACAGACCGTTGGGGATCAGGATGAGAACGATGAGCAAGCCAGCGTGGTGTATCGCTATCCGCGCGAAGCTCTGGAAGACCTGCAGGACAGCGCAAGCCGCATTGAAGAGTTGCGCGCGGATAGCGAGTCGCTGATCGAAGCCCTGGTTGATGAACGCGTATACGTGCGCCGTGATGAAGAGGTGTCGCGCACGCTTGCGGATGCACAGAGGCTACTCGCTGAGCTGGAGAGCCTGCAGAACAACGTGGCAACCGCGATTGACACCGCCCGGCAACGGGTAGCCGCCGCAACCGAGCTTCGAGCGCGCGGGG
>SKLB01000338.1 GCA_007123465.1 Spirochaetales bacterium | reverse complement strand
TGGAGACTTCAGCGGCAACGTAGTCAAAGTGTGGCGTCCCACCGCGGATAACCGCGCCCAGACAGATCACGCCGTCTATCTCAGGCTTGAACGCCAGGCGCCGCGCCAGCAGCGGAATCTCAAAGCTGCCCGGCACGCGACAGACGGTTATAGCATCCGTTTCAACCCCGTGACGGGTCAGGCAATCCACGCTGCCTTCCAGCAGCCGTTCACTGATCAGCGAGTTGAACCGTCCAACCACAATCCCAACTCGTACCTCTGTAGCGGTCAGGCCGCCTTCGATGTAGTTCATACCACTTTCCCCTTCTCCTGTCGGTATTGTGCCAGCTGTTCAACCGAGACCAGCGGCATATCAAAGCGCCGCGCCAGCGCAACCAGCTGTTCGCGGTTGGCCGTGGCGCCCGACTCAGCCAGAATTTCGCATATCATCGCAGCCGGGCGCACGCCCGCCAGTTGAGTCAGCAGTACGGCAGCTTCCGTGTGGCCGCGGCGCCCGTCCAGGCCGCGCGGGTCGGCAATAATCGGGAAGATGTGCCCCGGGCGCGCCAACTGCTCGGGAGCGGTTGTACTTTCACCCAGCAGGCGCAGCGTCAGCGCACGGTCGTGTACCGATATGCCGCTGGTGACTCCGTCGGCGGCATCCACCGATACGGTGAAGTTTGTGCCGTGCAGCGCGCGGTTATCGCTTGTCTGAAGCTCCAGCTGCAGCGCTTCGGCTATCGGCGGCGCGATAGCGCAACAGACCATGCCGCGCGCGTGCGTAACCGCCAGGTTGACCGCCTGAGGCGTTACGTACTGCGCCGCCATAACCAGATCGCCTTCGTTCTCGCGGTCTGCATCGTCGATCAGCACCACCACTTCACCGTTGCTGATAGCATCGATGGCTGCTGATATTTCATTCATCATTGATACCCCCACTGTATCAGCCGTTCCGCGGTCAAGCCGCCGGCAGGATTGGCCACCGATGCATCAGCGGTGCCGGGCACATATCCTTGCAGCAGTCTCTCAACGTAGCGACCGATTATATCCACTTCTATATTGACCGCATCTCCGACACGGCGTGATGAAAGCGTAGTTGCACCGGCACTGTACGGAATCAGGTTGATCGAAAACCCCTCAGCGGTGATCGCGGCAATGGTCAAGCTGACCCCGTCAACGGCAATCGAACCCTCACGTACCACGTAGCGCCTGAGTTGGTCGGGAATCTGCACCGCGAACAGATACCCTTCGCCTCGTGCTGTCAGCGCAACAACGGTGCCGGTACCCTGAATGTGCCCCTGCACAAAATGGCCGCCAATGCGGTCAGACGGACGCAGACTGCGCTCGAGGTTGACGCTGCGCCCGGCCCGTAACGAACCCAGCGTGGTCTTTTCGAGTGTTTCTGCCACCGCCTGGATTGCAAAACCGTGCCCGTCCCGCCGTGTGACCGTCTGGCAGACTCCGTCCACCGCCACCGAGTCCGATAGCGCAATTCCATCGATGATCTGTGGACAATCGATCCAGATTTCGAAGCCCGCTGTAATACGACGCATCTGTCTGACGCATCCGGTCTGCTCAACGATTCCCGTAAACACAGTCTACCTCCACTCCGCTCGGTCGGCCGTGATCGCTGCAGCGGTGTACGCCCTCTGTTCCGGCCTCAACCGGTTTCCCGAACAGCGCCTCCGGGTCACGATAGCCGCGTACCACAAATCCGCTGCCGATCGGCTCCACGGTCAGCTCTTTCAGCTCCAGCGCCTTATCGATTGAGTCGATGCCGAGTCCGCACACAGTGCTGATACCGCCACCGAGAATCTGCGGTCCAAAGAAGAGCGAGAACTTGTCCCACAATCCGCGCGCCAGAAACGAGGAAAGCACCCGCGAGCCGCCCTCGACCAGCAGCGATGTAACGCCGCGCTGCCGCAGATCGCTCAGCAGATCGTCAAGGTCAACATCGACCTCAGCCGCTGCGGGGCGGTAGACTATCGTGCAAGCGGCAAACTCGTCGGTGAACAGCCGGGCGTCTTCGGGTAGCGCCCGCCGGCCGCCCAGCACCACCCGCAGTGGCTGCCTGCCGCGCACGTGGCGCACCGTCAGTGCCGGGTCGTCGTGGCGCACGGTCCCGGCGCCAACCAGGACCGCATCGCTGATGGCGCGCAGCCGGTGCGCCTCGGCCCGCGCAGCGCCGTCGGTTATCCAGCGCGAATCTCCGCTGCCGGCGGCCAGGTAACCGTCGAGCGTCTGTGCCGCCTTGAGGTGTACAAACGGGCGCTTGAGGCGCACCGCGGCGGCAAACGCCTCGTTCAAGCGCGACGCCTCCCCGGTCAGCGGGCCCAGTGAGACAGCCACACCGGCGTTGCGCAACGCCTGCAGACCGCGACCATCGACTTCGGGGTTAGGATCGAGTGAGGCTACCACGACGCGCGCGATGCCCTCAGCGATGATACGCCGCGTACACGGCGGCGTTCGCTTTGCCGGACCTTCGTGGCAACACGGTTCGAGCGTGCAGTAGAGTGTGGCGCCGCGCACCGATTCGGTTGCGCTTTCGATAGCGGCAACTTCAGCGTGCGCCTCGCCGGCTCTGTGATGGTATCCCTCGCCGATCACGCGCCCGTCCTTGACGAGCAACGCGCCTACCGCCGGGTTGGGTGCAGTGTAACCGAGGCCACGCCAAGCGAGCTGCAGCGCCCGCGACATGAACCTGAGATCGGTATCCATGATGCGCTCCTTGATTGCTGTTCAGCGGGGCGCAGCTTGTGAAAGACAAGAACTGTAGGATAAATTTGCGGCGTGACGGTGTTCATTGCATCTTCTCCCATCCGGACTATAACCGTCGGCACCGGAATTCCACCGGTTCAATCTGCCTGTTCTGGATTGAGGCAGAATCGCGGGCTTTTACCGCCGGTGGGGACTTTCACCCCGCCCCGAAGATACCCAGAAGTTGCACTATTCTGCGCAAAGAGTCAAGCGCTGCTGCGGCGCGACTTCAGAAACACACCGATATAATCGGCAAACGAGACGACACAGAGCAGCGCCGAAACGCTGAAAACCACCAGCACTATTGCGCGTATGGTTGGTTCGGCGGCAGCCAGGAGACCGGTGCGCTGCACAGTCAGCAGCGCCAGTCCGCCGACTCCGCTCAGGAAATAGAACAGCGCCTTGAGCTTGCCGCCCTTCCTGGCCGCCAAAGCGATACCGTCGCGATACATGATCATGCGCAGGAAGACAATACCGTACTCGCGGTAGAATATCACGATCAAGACCCAGACCGGCATGATGCCAACAACCGCAAAGCAGATGAAAAACGTCAGGCGGCTGATTACATCAGAAAACGGATCGAGCAGCTTACCGAGATCGGTCACTTCGTCGCGCGCCCGCGCAATTGCGCCGTCTATGGCATCGCTGATTTCGATTACCACCATCGCGATCCACAGCAGTACCGTGGTTCCAACAAAGAACGATCCAGTCCAGACCGGCAGGAAGAACAGAACGAAGAAGACCGGCGCCAGAATCAGCCGGGAAACGGTCAGGTAGAGGGCGATATTCATTGCACCATGGTATAAAGGGCCCCCGCGGTTGTCAAGTTGCGCCACAGCTGCCGTGTGACCACCCCTCGTTGACAGACCGGGCAGCGGTTCCATAGAGTGGAGCAACGATGTCCAGCTCTCAGCGCCTGGTCCTCAGTATCGCAATCACAGTGGCTGCGCTCTTTGTGCTTCAGGCAACTCTGTTGTCGGTGCTGATGCTGAACTACGCAATCGGCAGGCACGAAGTGTCCTACTTTATCACCGTACTGTTGATGGTTCATGGTGCGCTGCTGATTTTCCTGATTGTGATGCAGGACAGCTTCTACCTGCTGCCTTCGCGCCGCCACCTTGAGCGTGTCAACTTCAGTAACGTTTTGACACTGACCCGCATAAGTTCCACCCCAACGATTCTTTATCTGCTGATCCTGAGCGGAGATTATCCGATTACCGGTATCACGGTGGCGTTCACCGCCTTGATCTTCCTGACCGACCTGCTCGACGGACACATCTCGCGCAAGACCGGCCAGGTAACCCGCATCGGGCAGTATCTCGACAGTATGAGCGACTACGCGATACTGATAGCGATTTCGATTGCCTTCCTGCACTACGCGCTGATATCGCGCTGGTTCTTCCGGCTGATTATGCTGCGGCTGCTGTTCCAGTGGGTTGGCATGGGGATGCTGCTGGTGGTGCGCGGCTCGGTGGAGCCCAGGTCAACACTGTGGGGCAAGGTATCGATCTTTGCGGCCATGTCGCTCTACGCGGTTGCGCTGCTGAAGCTGCTGCCGCGGTTCAACCGGCTTTCCGGGGCGCTCTACGCCACGCTGGAGCCGGTAGCAGCGGTCCTGATTGCGGTCTCGATAGTCGATAAAGGATTGACGCTGTTCAGAGAGTTTCGTGATTGGCTGCAGCGCGTGACTCCGCCGGACTAGCCGGCCTCGGGCAGCCCCGGATAGCGCAGTGCCTCCTGCAGACTGCCGTACTCGCTGCGGCGGAAGTAGGTATAGAGAACCTTGTAACCGGCGCCAACCCGCTCGGAAATCACCTGCTGCAGTTTGTGCTGCTTCTCTTCCTCGGTTTCAAAGGCAAACGTCTTTTCACGCCCCTGGGTCAGCGCCACCCCCCACGAAACTGTGAAACTGTAGGGCGCAAACAGATGCCACTGCCGGTCGCTGATACAATAGTAGTAGAGACGACGAGCCGCATCTGCCTTATAGAACGTGATCATCATGTCACTACGTGTATCGTCGCAATCTGTTGCCGGCATGACCAAAAAGCCCAGCCTGGCGGTCATCTGCGCGCATCCAGAACCAGCCTGTCGCCCTCCGGCATGTGCACCACGTGCCGCGACAGCACTGCAACTCGACGTGCATCGGTAGACAGTGTAGCAACCGTGACACCGGGAATCCGCCCGGCGTATAGCAGCGAATCACTCCAGCTCGCCCCATCGTCTGATGTCCGGCTCAGGTCATGCGTAGCCAGCAGGGTGAAGTCGGTCTGTTCAGCGTCAAAGCGATAACCGTGGACCGCGCGCAACCGGATCGCGTAGCGCTGTCCCAGCAGAAAAAGGGCCCGGTGAAGCTCCAACAGCTCTACCTCTATTGAAAGTGCCGCACCCTCGATCTCAAACGGCCCCGCCAGCAGCTGATCCCGGTCGCGCGGATAGCTACCGAGCAGCTCTACGTGCAGCGTCCCATCGTGCGCCGCCACTACGCGTAGCGCGGCAAGGTCCGCCGGTGGATGCACCGCGGTCCAGGTCTGCAGGTAGCCGCTGAACAGGACCATAAACGCCGATAGCAGCAGAACCAGCGGGACGCCGAGCAGCAGCGGAAACATGAGCGCAACCAGCGATACGACCGCGGTCAGCAGCGCGAACAACCAGAGCGCAGGATCAAGAACTTCGGTCGGGCCGGGAACAAAAATCGCCAGGGTCAGCAGCACCAGCGCGGCACTCAGCAGCACTAGAGCCGCGGCCACCAGACGGCCGCGCCGGCGCCGCGAGCGTGCACGCGGAAGCAGCGCTGCCAGCAGACAGCGGCCTGCAGCGGCCAGGCTCAGCGCCGCAAGAGCGGTCCAGAACCACGGTGAGTGCACCAGAAACTCAGCGTACCCCATAGATGTCGCCGTACTTGGCTCTGAGATAGTCCATAAACGGTGCGGCACTCAGTTCGGAACCGGTTATGCTGCTGCACAGCTCCTGTGCTGTGCGGGCGCGCCCGTGGGCGTGAATATTGACGCGCAGCCAGTTCAGAAGCGGGGCAAACTCGCCGCGTTGTACGTCGTCCCACAGTGAGGGCAGCTCGGCCTCGATGGCGTGCATAAACTGAGCGGCGTAGAGGTTGCCCAACGCATAGGTTGGAAAGTAACCGATTCCACCCATCGACCAGTGGATATCCTGCAACACGCCCTCGGCATCCGAACGCGGCTCGATTCCCAGCAGCCGGCGGCTACCGGCACGCCACGCCTCGGGCAGTTCTGCAACCGTCAGCGTACGCGACAGCAGAGCTTTTTCCAGCTCGAAACGCAGCACGATGTGCAGACCGTAGGTAACCTCATCCGCCTCGACCCTGATCATCGAAGGCTCAACGCGGTTAATCGCGCGGTAGAAGCTCTCGGGATCGATATCCGCCAGCGCCGCGGGAAACAGGCGCGCCAGCTGCGGGTAGAAGTGGTGCCAGAAGTGGCGGCTGCGGCCGACCATGTTTTCCCACATGCGCGACTGGGACTCGTGAATACCCAGCGAGGTTCCCTCGGCCAGCAGCGAGCCGTGATATTTTTCGTCAATGCCGAGCTCGTAGAGCGCGTGGCCGACTTCGTGAATAGTGCCGAAGATGGCGCCGTTGAAGAAGCGCGGATCATAGCGCGTAGTTATGCGCACATCGTGGGCGCCGAGCGTGGTGGTAAACGGGTGCGCCGAAATATCAAGCCTGCCGCGCTCAAGGTCGTAGCCCAACGCCTGCATCACCGTTGCGCCGAAGGCGGCCTGCTGCTGGACCGGGTACTCGCGCCGCAGCAGCGCGGCGTCTACCTGCGGCGCAGCCCCGATGGCCTTCACCAGCGGTACCAGCTCGGCGCGCAGCTCAGCGAATACACGGTCAACCTCCGAGGTGAGCATAAACGGCTCGTATTGATCCAGCAACGCATCGTAGGGATGCTCGGTGTAGCCGATGCGGTCGGAAACCTCCAGCAGCAGATCCAGCAGCGTGGTGAGGTGCGGAGCAAAGGAATCGTAGTCGTCGGCCGCGCGTGCCTCAGCCCAGATTGCCTGCGAGCGGCTGGTGCTCTCTGCCAGCTTGACCACCAGCTCCTGCGGCAGCCGGGCGGCGCGCTGATAGCGGCGCTGATACTGCCGCAGAAACGCGCGGTCATCCTCGGCCAGCGAGGCATCCCCGCCGGGGTTGTCAGCGCTGCAGCCGAGCCGGTCCAGCATCCGCCGGTTGTCTTCAGCGGTAATACGCTGGTGGATCAAGCCCTGCAACAGCGATAACTGGGCTGACCGCTCGTCGATAGCCCTTCTGGGCATGCAGGTTTCCTGGTCCCAGCTCAACAGCGCCGAGCTGTGCGACAGCAGCACGATCTCACGATCGGTTGCCCTGAGTTTTTCAATAGTGGCCGCAAACGACTGACTGCTCACACGCTGCCCCCGGTGTTGCCGTGATATCGGTCAGATTTCAGCTCTGCTGTCGACCTTGTCGCGCATCTGCCGCACAAAATCATCCACGGCGATGCCGGCCGATCGCTCGCCGGTGCGCGTTCGCAGTGAAACCGAACGCGCCTGGGCTTCGTTTTCGCCCACGATTACCATGTACGGGACCTTGGCAGCCTGGGCGTTGCGGATCTTGGCGTTCATGCGGTCATCCGACAGATCGGCCTCGGCCCGAAATCCGGCGCGGAACAGCAGCTCGGCGACCTCGCGCGCATAACCGTCAAATGCCGATGCAACCGGGATGACTGTCGCCTGAACTGGCGCCAGCCAGAGCGGGAACGCCCCGCCGTAGTGCTCGATCAGCACACCGAAGAAGCGTTCCAGCGATCCCAGCAGGGCGCGATGCACCATGTAGGGGCGCTTTTCCTTGCCGTCGGAATCGATGAACGACATGTCGAAGCGGTCGGGGAGGTTGAAGTCAAACTGGATGGTGGTCATCTGCCATTCGCGCCCCAGCGCGTCCTTGATCTTGAGGTCGATCTTGGGACCGTAGAAGGCGCCGCCACCCTCGTCGAGCTCGTAGTCCAACCCCTGATCTTCAATCGCCCGCTGCAGCGACGCCTGCGCGGTCAGCCAGCGCTCCTCGTTGCCAACGCTCTTGGGCGGGCGCGTAGCCAGGTAGGCCTTGATCTGCTTGAAGCCAAAGTCATCCCAGACCTTGAGGCTGAAGCGCAGCACCTCCTTGATCTCGTCTCCAATCTGCGCCGGCGTACAGAAGATGTGCGCGTCATCCTGGGTGAATCCGCGCACGCGCAGCAGGCCGTGCAATACACCGCTGCGTTCGTAGCGGTAGACCGTACCGAGCTCACCCCAGCGCAGCGGCAGGTCGCGGTAGCTGCGCATCTGCGTCTTGTAGATCATGATGTGGAACGGGCAGTTCATCGGCTTGGCGAAGTACTCGGCGTTATCCAGAATCATTGGCGCGTACATATTCTCTTTGTAGAAATCGAGGTGCCCCGAGGTCTGCCATAACCACGCCTTACCGACGTGCGGAGTGAAAAGCATCTCGTAGCCGCCCTCGCGGTGCACCGCGCGCCAGTAGTCCTCGATGGCGATACGCACCCTGGAGCCCTTGGGATGCCAGTAGATCAGCCCGGAGCCGGCCTCCTCGTGGGTAGAGAAGAGATCGAGTTCCTTGCCGAGACGGCGGTGATCGCGCTTCTCGACCTGCTTGAGATGCTCCAGGTGCGCGCGCA
>SKLB01000242.1 GCA_007123465.1 Spirochaetales bacterium | reverse complement strand
GTTTCACCGCCGGGCGATTACTCGAAGAGTTCGGTACCTTGTTCATAGATTGTCTCGATATTCTCCATCTGTTCGATTGACAGGCGGTCGTGAAGGCGGCGCTCCAGCCGTTCGTAGAGCGCACCCGTGCGGCTGTCGAGCTCCATTTCATGTTTGCGCAGCAAAACGTAGAGGGCAACCACATCCTGACCGTCAATTGATATCATATCGCATCGCTATGGAAATCTCTGTATCTGTCCGGCTATAACTCGATTTCCATCCCCTCCTGGGAAATATAGACCTCGAGGTCCAGATTTCCAAGGCGTTGGGCGTACCAGCGCGCCAGTTGTAGATTCTTGTGAATCTTGGCGTCATCGTAGAGCGGTTCGTGGTGAAACAGATAGAGCTGCTTGGCGTCCCAGGCGGTTGCAAAATCAACGCCCAGGCTGAACGAAGAGTGTCCCCAGTTGAACTTTTCGATGGCCTCGCCGAGGGTGTACTGCGTATCCAGTATCAGGATGTCGGAATTGCCGAAGAAGGCGCTATTGGCGTCGGACTTCTCGAAATCGCTTTCCAGCAGTTCAACATCGCTGGCGTGGACAAACGCCTTGTCGCCTTCCTCTATCCGGTAGCCCCAGCCGCGTCCGGGATGATTGAGCTCGCGGTGGCGGATAACCGCCGAACCCAGCTGTAGGGTATCGTGCTGCAACTGGTGGAAGAAGAGGTTGCCGCCCATCTTCTCTTCCATGGTTACCGGAAAATACGGATGCTGCATGTGCGCCGACAGCGTCTGGCGAACGTCCGGCAACGGACTGTAGAAATGAACGCTGCAGTCAGGGTTGTAGGCCGGGCCAAAGAACGGCAGCCCCTGCACGTGATCGTAATGAAAATGGGTAAAAAAAATGTGGAACTCGTGCTGCGGGTTGCTGCGCTGGCTCATCGCCGCCGAGAGTTCGGCGATACCGCTGCCGGCATCGATGATAATTGTCGGGCCCTCGCGCGGTGTGATTTCCACGCAGGCGGTGTTGCCCCCGACGGTGCCGAACAACCACGGCGGCAGCGATGCCAGAAACCGCTCACGCGCCTCCGGCGACGCAGTGTCGCGCGCCTGTATCCGCTGCACCACGCTGGAAATCTTGCTTTGTACCTGCTCACAGTGCACCGGCGTAGGCCGCGAGCCGCGTGCGCCCCAGATCTTGATAGTCATTGGCGCTGTTCCTGCTGCGGATTGCAGAACGGTTCACGGTTGCGCCGGTCGACCCACTGTTCAATTGCCTCACGGCTGTGCAGGCGGCCGACGTCGATACCGGGACACTCGCGCTGCAACGCCTGCCACTGGGCAGGCGAAGCGAGGTGCGCCGGCCAGAACGGGAAACTGCGGCACTGCAGCGGCCTGTCGCTGTAGACGCTGCAACCGCCGTGCTGCCAGAAGACGCAATCGAGGTTCTTCTGTTCGCGCAGGGTGATGCGTGCAGCGATCCCAAGGTTGATTTCGCGACAGTAGCGATCGATAAACTGCCGGCGCGAAAGCGTGAAGCGTAGCGCTAGGCTGTGGATATCGTGGTCTGACAGAAAAACGTAACCGGAGTCAAACCGGCAACAGAGCGAACACTCGGTGCACGAGAATCGTAACCCGCGGGCGTAGAAAGAATCGCTCTGCATCGGCATGAATCTGTTACCCCGTCAGCTCGAAAGCCGCGAGCTGCACGTTACCACCAACCGCGGGATAGTGTGCGCCGACGCCGGCACATAAAGACCATCATGGGGAGTGTAGGATTCGAACCTACGAAGGCGTAGCCAACAGATTTACAGTCTGCCCCCTTTGACCGCTCGGGAAACTCCCCCCAGTGCGAGCCACAATACCACCGTCACAGAATGGCGTCAAGTGGTCCGGCAGCACGCCAAACGAGCCATCTGTCGGATTCGAACCGACGACCCCGAGATTACAAGTCACGTGCTCTGACCAACTGAGCTAAGATGGCTTGCTCTACTGCGTGTGTACCTGCGTACTCTAAACGATCGGGCCGATCGATGTCAATAAATCCGGTGTCAATAAAACGGAGGGAAATCGATTGCCGCGGGATCTTCATGATCAAACTCCGGCAGGGTCAGCACGCGATTGCGGCCGGAGAAGACGGCAACGGTATGCTCGTACTGCGCGGTTGGCGAGCCGTCGCGGGTGGTATAGGACCAGCCGTCCTCCAGCAGCGCTACTTCGGCGCGGCCGAGCGAAACCACCGGCTCGATGTTGAGAACCATGCCGGGAACAATCCGCTCACCCCCGGCTGAATGCGCCACATTGGGAACCGCCGGCGGCTCGTGCACTGCGCGGCCAATTCCGTGCCCGATAAACTCCGCTACCACGGTGCACCCGTAGCCGGCCGCAGTCTGCTGTACCGCAGCGCCGATATCGCCAACCCTGCTCCCGGGACGGCACGCCCTGACACCGGCCAGACAGCTGTTCCAGGCGGCGCGCAACAATCTGCGCAGCTCGGGCCCGGGGGGGCCTACGACGTAGGTCCAGGCTGCGTCGGCCTTCCAGCCGGCGTAACCCGCGCCCACGTCCACGGTAACCACATCGCCGTGCTGCAGTCGATAGCTGCCGGGAACGCCGTGAGCAGCGATTGCGTTTACCGATACGCACGCAGCAGCCGGGAATCCACGGTAGCCGTGGTGGGTTGCGCGCATACGCCGGTCGGTCAGAAACAGCTCGCAATAGCGGTTTATCTCGGATGTAGTGACGCCGGACACCATCAACGGCCGTAACTCGCGGAAGAGATACGCCAGATACGAGGCCGGTTTGGCGAGGCGTACGATTTCCAGCGAGGTCTTGGTCGACATCGAAGCCTAAACCGGTGCCAGCATTACGGTCAGAAAGGTCACACCGAGCGTCAGCACGATGCCGGAGGTAGTGGCAATCAGCGCGTAGAGTACGCGTAGAAGCAGAAATCTGCGGCGCCGGATCATCCACAGCAGCAGACTTCCGCTGTAGTAGACGCCGGTGAGCGCGCACAAGAGGCCGCACATGCGCAGGATCGAAAGCAGCAGCATCTGTGTCTGGTCGAGGAACTCCTGATAGTTTCCCAGCAGGAAAAGCCCCAGCACTACCAGGGAGCAGGAAAAGAAGAAGCCGGTGATGCTCTCCAGAAGCCTCATATTTCGGTAGAGTGCGGAGCCACGAAGCCGCTTGTGCATAGTCGCGCCATTCTAACATTGCAGCCTTGCATTGAACAGCGTTTGGCACTACTATGATGCGGAGGGCGCTATGCGTAAATTCGTCGTCAGTCTGGTCCTTTTGCTCATCGTGGCCGCAGTTGTATTCTATTTCGGCTGGATCCAGTTTCAGATACCCGAGGACCGCGTTGGAGTCGTCTTTACCAAGACCGGCGGCTGGGATTCTGCACCTGTGCAGCCGGGAGACTTTCACTGGCGCTGGGAAAACCTGCTTCCTACTAACCTGACTCTCCACCTCTTCAGTACACAGCCGTACAGCACAACGGTCCGTTCCTCGGGCAGCCTGCCGTCGAGTGACCTCTATCGGCGCTATCTCGAGGGTGACGTAGATTTTTCGTACGCTGTCGAGCTGCGCTTGCGCTTTCGGGCGCGTACAGATGAGCTTCCGTCACTGGTGGCGCGCGCAGGCCTGCTGCCCGATCAGCTCGACGACTGGTACGCTGAGCACGCCGACGCGATGGCCAAGCGCGGTCTTGAGCTGGTGGATGAGTTCTTTCAAGGGTTGGATCAGGACCAGTCGTTCTCGGTAGCGCGCTTTGCAGATCATGTACGTATCAGCCTGGAACGGGAGTTTCCCGATCTCGAGATAATCCGGGTGCTGCCGACAGAAGTGCGCGTTCCCGACCTGCGGCTCTATGCTGCCGCCCGGTCGGTCTATTTTGACGTACTGGACGCACGCTCGGAGGCCACGGCGGCCGCGGCATTCGATGCTGCCGGGGATGAGGTTCGGCGCGAGAGTCGGCTTGCGGTTCTGCGCCGCTACGGTGAGATTCTCAAGGAGTTTCCAATCCTGCTCGAGTACTTTTCGCTTTCGGCGGACAAGGGAATCGATCCGCTCGATCTCGATGTACTGCAGACCCTTGGAGCCTTGCCCTGAGCAGCAGCGACTTGACTCACTCGCTGGTTTCAGCCGGGATTCTCTTCAGCCGTCAGTATGAGTCGTACCAGCTTGGTGATGCGTTCCAGAGATGAAGCGTAGCGTTCGATCAGCGCGTGAGCCGCTGTGCGTGCTTCGCCGTCGTCCTCTTTCAGGCCTCCCTGTAGCGTACGCAGCTTGGAAAGGACCGCCAGCATTCCCTGCAGGTGCTCGAGCCCCTTCTCTACCAGCAGCCTTGACTGGCGATCGCGCTGCACGACGATGCTGCGGTAAACGCGCTGCTGCGACAGGTCTTTCTCCATCGTGTGGCGCACGCGGTAGAAGCTCTTGCCTTCATCGCTGTCGGGAGAGAAGGTCTCGTCAAACGCGGTAATCTTGTCTGCAACGTCCTCAAGGCCGGCAGCGTAGAACGACAACTCGTTGGAGAGGTCGCGGTGGCGGCTGGAAATCGTACGATGGATCAGGGTCAGCTGCTGACGGAATACCCGGCGATAGATGATCTGGACGTAGTTATACAGGATGTTCAGAGAGCGGACGTGGCGAAAGGTCGGCAGCCCCAGCCTGTTGACCGCTGAGGCACCCCCGGAACGGAAATTGGGGAAATCCGGGGGGTGATGACCGAAGGTTTCGTCTATCAGCACTTCGATAGCACCTTCGCGCACGACCTCAAAACGTTGGTCGATCTGCTCCAGCAGCAGTACCCGCAGAGCATTGTAATAGAAATCCTTGAGATTGATCTTGGGCACGTAGACCACAAAGCGATAGTAGGGATCGGCGTGATGATACTTGATCATGTCGGCCAGCGGATTGTGCTTGATGAAGACCGCTGCAGTCTCGTGCAGACTGCGGATATCCTGCTCAATTGCCTCGGCCTGGGTGCGTATCTCCGCGTCGTTGGGCGGATCATCGGAAAACGTTGCCTGTTGCGCGCGCAGATAGTGGTCGAGCAGCTCGCGGTGCACCCGAATACGGCCCTCCAGGCGCTGCCAGGTATAGAACGCGTAGTAGAGTTCCTCCAGCTGCTCGATGATATCGGTGGCGCGGACGTCGCTGAGCTCGGGAACCTCGGCAGCCGGTGAGTCTCCGGCGTTGTAGCCGAAAACAGCGAGCAGCTGCACGTAGTCGAACAGCGCCAGACCTTTCATGTAGTACAGCGGGGTAACTCCTGCCGCAATCTCATCAAAGACTCCCTGGTGGATCCGGCCGATGTAGGCGTCGAGCCGCTCGAGGAGGTGATTGCGGATCTCGGTCTTGCTGCGCCCGACAACGTAGATCTCTTTCATCTCCTCGTCGGTCATAAAGTCCATCAGGCCGGTCTTGGCCTGCGGAATACGACGCTCGAGTAGCAGTTGAATGACGTTGCGCAACATCTCCTGTGACTGCCACATGTCTTGGAACACTGAGGCCACCGGAGCTGCGGCCTGGAAGAGCGCAAAGAGCCGCCGGCCGAACTCTGCGGCAACCAGCTCTGTAGCCGACGCCTTGGGGCAGACTTCCGCACTCAAGAGCTGTTTGCGGATCGAGAGCAGCTTGAGGTCGACAAACGCATCCTGTCGCGGTTTACCGGTCAGCCAGCTGCGAAACCAGAGCCGCAGCCGTCCCCACAGGCCAAGATCGCCCATCTCACGCTCGATGATACTGCGTCGCTGTTCCGGATGGATCTGGGTTGGCACAATTGTGTCGCGCTGCTCGTTGTCCTTTCCCAGTCCGAGACTCGACATGATGCGGCGATAGAGTTCGCGCCGTTCCTCCTCGGGAAGAGCGTATGCCAACTCATGGAACGTAGAAGTGTGCGGCATGCTGCGTAACCTACCCCCCAGTATAAGGTAGGCGATTTCTCGCGTTCGCGCAATCACAAGCTAAAGAAAAGCTCTGCAGGACCGACATTCAAATCAAAGTGAACATGGAAGTTCACAACGGCACTCAAGGAGGACCTTATGATCATTAACCACAACCTGAGCGCAATGTTTGCGCAGCGACAGCAGAAGTTCAACAACCTGACTGTTGACGGCAACATTGAGAAGCTCAGCTCCGGAATGCGGATTAACCGCGCCGGAGACGACGCGTCGGGTCTCGCCGTATCGGAAAAGATGCGATCCCAGATTCGGGGGTTGAATCAGGCCGAACGTAACGCGGCGGACGGAATCTCTATGATCCAGACGGCTGAGGGCTATCTGCAGGAGACTCAGGACATCATGCAACGGCTGCGCGAGCTGGCCGTGCAGGCTGCCAACGGTATCTATTCTACAGAAGACCGTATGCAGATCCAGGTCGAAGTCTCCAGCCTCGTTGCAGAGGTGAACAGGATTGCTTCTCACGCGCAGTTCAACGGTATGAACCTGCTTACCGGCAGGTTTGCCCGCGACCAGGGAACAAACGTTGTCACCGCCAGTATGTGGTTTCACATTGGCGCCAACATGGACCAGAGGGTGCGGGTACATATCGGAACCATGAATGCGCAAGGCCTCGGGATTCAGGGACTGGGCGCACCCGCTCACTCAGCTACCTTCATCGCGCTGTCGACTCCCGATGGTGCCAACGCGGCAATCGGTCTGCTCGACGACGCGCTGATGACGGTGAGCAAGCAGCGTGCCGACCTTGGAGCGTACCAGAATCGTCTGGAATACGCGCGCGAAGGGTTGAGCATTGGTGCGGAAAACCTGCAGGCGGCCGAATCTCAGATTCGCGACGTCGACATGGCACGCGAAGTTGTAGACTTTGTCAGGAACCAGATTCTGGTTCAGAGCTCAACTTCGATGCTGGCGCAGGCCAACCAGCAGACGCAGACCGTGCTTCAGCTTCTCCAGTAGGAGAAACTCAGGTTACTGCCGGGGGCAGCCCACACAGGGCTGCCTTTTTTGTGCCATAATAGCCTCATGTTGCACGTTCCGGGCCCACTCAGACCGATTGCCGCTATACTGCGGAACGCCGGTTACCACTGTTATCTGGTAGGCGGCGCGGTCCGTGACATGGTGGCCGGGCGCAGCGTGACCGATCTCGATCTGGCTACCGACGCACCACCGCAGGCGGTAATGAAGCTGTTCCGCCGTGTGATTCCTTCAGGCATTGAGCATGGGACGGTCACGATCCTGTTCAAAGGCAAGCCGTACGAAATCACCACGTTTCGAACCGAGCGCGAGTATCACGACGGCCGTCGGCCGCAGCAGGTGGAGTTTACCGCATCGATAGAAGAGGACCTCGGCCGGCGTGACTTCACCATCAACGGAATGGCGCTGGAGATCCCCGATGCTCGACTGGTTGATCCGTTTGATGGCCGCGGCGACATCAAGCGGCGCCTGATCCGCGCGATAGGCGACCCCGATGAACGCTTCAGCGAGGATTCGCTACGGCTGATGCGTGCGGTGCGCTTCGCGTTGCAGCTCGATTTTTCGATTGAGCCGCGCACTTTCAGCGCAATACAACGCCGCGCAGCGGGTATCAAACGGGTGTCTGCGGAGCGAATCCGCGATGAATTGACCAGGATGCTGGCTACGCCGCAGCCGGCGGCCGGATTCGGGCTGCTGCGTCAGGCGGCGCTGCTCGAGCAGGTGTTACCTGAGCTGCTGGAGGGAATTGGTGTCGAGCAGGACAGCGCAGTGGCGCCGGATGTATTCGAGCACCTGCTGCTGTCTGTGAACGGGGCGCCTGCCGAGCGTCTCGATATCCGCTGGGCGGCGTTACTGCACGACATTGCCAAGCCGCGCTGCCGCGCCCGCCTCGATAATGGGGCGGTCCACTTCCACGGTCACGACGAAATGTCGGCTCAGATGGCGGCGGACATTCTGAGCCGCCTGCGTTACCCCAGGCGCCTGGTGGAGCACGTGATGCATCTGATCCGTCACCATATGTTCGATTACCAACGGCAATGGAGCGACGCCGCGGTGAGACGGTTTGTAGCGCGCGTTGGAATTGACAAGATTGATGATCTACTGCTACTGCGGGCCGCCGATACGTTCGGCAAGACCGGTCGGCGGCGCGCGGATCAGCAGATCAACGAGCTGCGACGCCGCATTGACGTGGTGCAGCAGGAGCAGCACGCCATCACTATTGCCGACCTGGCGCTCAACGGCAGCGACCTGCAGCACGAAATCGGGATTCCACCCAACCGTGACATGGGTACCGTGCTGCGCTTTCTGCTCGAAACCGTGCTCGAAGACCCGGCTCTCAATCAACGCGAGCGGTTGCTCGAGATCGCCGAGCGCTTCTATCGGGAGCGGATCGCCGGTCCCAGACAAGCCTAGATTCAGGGGGCCATCGACGAGCTCGCGGAATCGGTAAGCTCCTGGTTGTCGCTGAGCGCGGTGTATGCCAGTTGGGCTGCGCTCTGCTCGGCACTCTTCTTATTGCGCCCCTTACCGGGGCCGTAGGTTGTCTCGCCAACCTTGACTTCCATCCAGAAGGTCTTGGAGTGGTCCGGCCCGGTCTTCTTGACCATAG
>SKLB01000070.1 GCA_007123465.1 Spirochaetales bacterium | reverse complement strand
CGGCTGCCGGTGGGCGACTACACGCTCTATGTCACCAGATTTGGCTACGCGGACCACCGCGAGCGGCTCACAATCCGCGAGAACCGTACAACCGTACGCCACATCACTCTGAGCCCCGTCCCATTTGAGCTGCACAATCTTGATCTGTCGCGCAGCGTGTTCAACCCGCTGCATCCGGGAAGCGCAGGTTCGACAAGCGTGCGTTTTGACGTAACTGCCGCCGGGTCAGCCGCTCTGACCGTAGTAAACGCCGAGGGCAGAACCGTCTTCCAGCATCAGATCAGCGACTTCACCCAGCGTCGCCAGCGCTTTGTGTGGGATGGACAGGACCGTTACAACAACCCGTTACCATCGGGAGAGTACACGCTTACCGTAGAGGCCCAATCGGCCGATCACGCCACGCGAATGGTGCGCTCTCTGCCGTTAACACTGGACCACAGCCTCGACCTCGGTTTCCGCACTACCCGCAGTTCAACATCCGGTGCACTGTTGGCACCAGATATCATAGCCTTGCCGCGCGGCGTATTTCAGGTGCACGCGATCGCTTCGAGACATGTTGCAAACGCCTCGACATCACTGGACCCGGCGCTGCCTGTGCATCTTGGGCTGCGCCTCGGTCTAGGGGCGGATCTGGAACTGGCTGCGGTGGGGGATCTGTTCATTTCCGCTTCAGGCGCTACTACGCGCCTGAAGGCGGGCAGCTCTCTGCGCTGGGTCTACTCCGACGCCGCCGCCCCTTTTGTGTCACTGTCAGACCGCCTGATAGCAGCATTGCAGGCATCGCTGGTGCTGGAAGCCGCCGGCACCAGCAGCGTCAATCCGCATGACGCCAATGCCAGCTGGCCCTCGCTGCGCCTCGCGTCACCGGTTGGGCTGCGATCGTCTTACTTTCGCCTGGTAGTAACGCCGGAGCTTGTGGTTTCGAACTCGTACCCTGATGACAAGACAGATTACTCCAACGCGGGATTCCCGTTGTTCTGGAGCTACACCCGCGCGGCACTGTTCTACGATTATCGCGGATTCAGCGCCGCACTTTCGGCAGCAGTACGCCATGAACCATTTGTGCAGGGCTGGAGCATTGCAGCGCCGCTCTACACTGCTGTTGAACTACACCAGAGTATACCCCGCACACCTGTTGTGCTGAGTCTGTTCAGCAGCGCAGAGACAGCTCGCGGCTCGGGACCGACCCTGTTCCTCGGCGCAGGCATGGGGATCCTGTACTGACCGTTACAGGTTGATATAGATAATTACCAGGATCGCAAATATCACCGTCAGTATGGCCGCTGTTAGATGCCACACCCAACCCGGAATCTCGCGCGCTCTGTAGTATCGGCGACCACGCCGGAGGCGGCTGTCGTCGCCGGAAACGTCGCCGACAATTTCCCAATCACCGGAACCTGCCGCCACTGTGCCGGATGCGTTGCCCGATGCATAGCCGCACCTGGGACAGCCAAAGGTGAACATGCGAGCCTCATCGGTATACAGGCACTGGGGACATCTGACCGCCGAGAAAAAGCGCCCGCACGCCGGGCACAACCTGGCGGTGGCTTTTACTTCCGCGGCGCAGTTCTCGCAGTAGAAACGACTGCGTTTCATGCTGAGCAGGCTTTCACAGTCCGTCGATCGAGCTCAGGTAGATCCTCGCGTGATAAAACTCTTCATGACGGCCGGCACCTGAAAAGCCGGTCGCAATGTCGGCAAAGGCGTTGTCTAAACGCTGCCCGAGGATTGCTTGCGGGATCAGATCGTAGCGCATCTGAGCCTCCAACACGAACCTGTCGGAAACATAATTGCCGATAACCCGCGGTTCATCGCTGCCCTCGGTCCAGAGTAAGACCCACCCCGAACCGTCGGTGATGAGAATCTCAACGGTATAGCGGGCGCTCGACTGCAGTCGGTCCTGGTAGAAAAAGAGGAACAGCGACATTCCGGGTGTCAGCTGCGAGTGGCTGGACAGCTTCAGATAGACCGCTCGCTCTCCCGCTACTGCCTTGACGGTATCCAGCTGTGTACCGCCGCGCCCCCAGAAATGCGCCCTGCTGAGCGCGACGCGTTCACGTCCCTCGTCGGTTTGTAGTATGAACTGCGCGGGCTCGATCGGTTGTGCAAAGCGAACCAGCGGAAGATGCGGCTCCCAGTCAAGATAGCGATTATCGAGGATAATCGGCTCGTCACCGATACGTGCATTCCACGGCCGAACGGTGAGCTGTTGCCCGGTTTCGTCGTGCAGCACGTGTTTGCGCGAGATCACGATTGTGCCGGCGTGCGAATCCACCTCTACTGCCGCAACTGGATACGCCGGCTGACCGGGCCGGACAAAGACGCCCACCAGATAGGCACTGTGCCGAGTACCAGGCAGCGGGCTGACCCCTGCAGCTGGTACCATCTGTTCGAGTTCCGCGGTCTCGCGCAGGATCGCCAGCGCTCCGGCAAGCGAAGCGGTCAGCCGTCGATAGGCCTCGGAGTCGCGTTGCACCACGGTGAAAAAGAATGCCGCATCTTCATCGTTCTGCAACGTAACCGTGTCGGCTGCCAACGGAGACAATACGCCCGCAGCAAACAGAATAATGGCCGTCGCGTTGATGATCGGTTTCATGTTTTCCATATCGGCACTCCTGGCCCGGCGCTTCACTTCTTACGAATCGCCAGGATGGTAAGATCGTCGTACTGCTCGTCCTCGCGAATGAACGAATACTGACGATGCGCTTCTTTGCCCCCGGACTCAGCTCCTTGCAGCGGATGATGGAAGTAATCAGCATACTGCCGGAAATGTACTTTCAGAAAATCATCGATAACCGCGTCGATCCGGATTCTGTCATCCCGACCGGCCTTGGGGTCGGGCACCAGCCGGAAAACTTTCTCCACCGCAATCAGAGCAAGCACCATGTTCTCAGCGGTAACGTCAATACTCGAAAAGTCGAAACAGAGCTCTCCTCCATTCGGATCCATAAGCTTGTGCAGATAGTAACGGCCCCGATTCTGCACTGCCGCGGCAACGTCATGGATGCGGGAGATACCAAACTCTTCATCTTCGACCCCCTCACCGACTGCCTGCGGCACCCGCCCCGACGACAGGTCCTCGCTGGTTACCGCGTGAACCGTGTAGTCAGGATTGCGCAGTATGCGCTTACTCTCCTCGACCCCGTCAGTGAAGAACAGCAGTATGTCATCGGACTTCAACTGTATCTTCATCTCGGGGAATCCCTGCGGAAGCATCACGCTAGAGAAAACTCCGGCCGCCGGCGCATCGGGCATCGTGATCTGGTTCACCTTCTTCATCTGGCTGTCGGCGATGTGTAACTGATTGTCACCCGCGTTACACATAACGATGTCGCCGCTGGCTACGTTCAGAATACCGAGCGTGAACGCCGCAAACTTGCCCTTGAAGCCCATTTCCTCCAGCGTATCGTTGATCTGCACCACCAGATCCGAAAGTGACGCCTGGCGCCGCTGCCCTGACCAATCACGAAACCAGGTGCTGAAAATGGTTGCCACCTGCACCATTATGAGCGCCGCGGCAACACCTTTGCCCGAGACGTCGCACTTGATAATTGCGTAGTGTTTTTCGTCGAGCTTCACGTAGCTGAAATAGTCACCCGAGACTCCCTTGGCGCCCTCGTAGTAACCGGCAAACTCCGCAGCCGGGAGATCTTCATAGGCGGTAGTCAGTTTGCTTCCGCCGTCGGTCTTGAGCGGAATAAACATCTGCTGAATCTCTTTGCCCATGACCAGATCCTTATTGGCCTCGGCGGCTTTGACCAACCCCTGGGTCATCGAGTTGATTGTGTCTGCCAGTACCGAAAGCTCATCGCGGGACTTGACCCTGATGCTGTGACTTGCCAGCTGCAGCTTGTCTTCGGTATCACGAATTACCTCCACCCCGCGCACCAGTCGGCGGATCGGGATGACAACGATGGTAGCCAGCAGCATTGCGCCCAGAATACCGGCAATCACCGCGCCTAATGCCACAAATGCTGTGCTGATAATCAGCTCGCGCCGTGCATCGTCAATCTCGGACAGAATGAGATCGGTGGAGACGCCCATGCGTACCAGTCCGCGATAATACCGCGCCAGTTCGGGGTCTTCGCCCGGCTGATAGAAGACAACAGGCCTATAGAAGTAGTATTCGCGCTGATCACGGCTGAGATTCTCCGGGTCGAACGCCGGCACACTATTGACTACCGCCCCTACAATGGTGAGCACCTGATTGATCTGGCGGCGCAGGTCACGTTCAGCGTTGTTGAGCTCGATCAACCGCGGATCGTCCTCATCTACCCCGGCACCAAACAGCTGAGCCAACTCCTGCGTCACCTGGTCCAGCTGTCGTGGCGCATCTCCAAGCGAAACCCGTGCTGTCTCATTGATCCGGCTCTCGAGCTCCTCTACCCGATCCGCCACATCGTCTTCCAAGCGCGACTGGCCGGCGATGAAAACCGGGGTTGTCAAGGTGCGCTCCAGATCGGGAAGCGGATCGAGTCCGTTGCCTCCCCTGATTAACGGATCGTTTGTGGCCCATACCGCATCAAAGCCGTCACGGTCCTGTGCCTGGCCGCTGATAGTAATGAACGCAACTTCGTCCATGACCTCGCTCTGATCGGCCAGTACTTCGAGGTCGATCCGGTTTGTTGCCGGTGTTGTCAGCAACTGCTCGGCCCTTCCGCTGACGCTCTCGAGCAGCACCTCGATGCGCTGTTGCAGCCCCCGCGCCAGGATGTTCTCCTGCCGCTGCAGCGCCGCGTTGCCGACAAAGAACGCCACGGCAACCACCACAGATGCAACCAGTACTACAACAAAAAACGCGAACTTGACCCGTAACCCGAGCCCTCTCTGCTTCATTGTGCGAATCCTCTTCTCCTGCAATTCCCGCGGGCCCACCTGGCCTGTGATCAGCGCGTGCGCCTCCACCTCAAGCGCGCGCCCCTCCTGAACCACCGCCACAATCCGTGTCGACGAGAACAGCACCGCCAGCGCCATGAACAGCAGGACAACCCACGTCGTCATGTCGGTTACTGCGAAGTGGAACAGACTCGGTGAAGGTACACGGTACTCCGGAACAAAACGCACCGTGTAGTCCCCAAACGTCACCGTCCCGACAGCCTCAAACGCAAGTCTCCGCGGCGAGAAATAGATGCCGCGCCTGGGATGATCGATGCCGAAACGGTACTCGCCGGTGCGCACCAGATCAATCGTCAGGTCCGATATCAGGCGGTCATTCTCCACGCGGAAATCACCATCTTCGCGGCTGAACACGTAGTCGTAGGGTTCACTTCCATCACGGTCCACAATTATTCGCTCAACGGTACCCTGCGAAGTAAACCCGCGCCCGGCGATATCAACCACATAGCGACCGAGGCGGTCCTGGCGGGCGGTCAAATTGTGCACTTCGGTTACCGGAATATACTTGTTCAAGCGCAGAAATGTGGTTTCAGCCTGGCCGACGTTACCCACATCGTCGATAGCCGCTACCGACAGCGCCCACAGACCGTTATCGATGTTGCGCTGCGATATTTGAGTATCTCTGGTCTGAATGGTTGGCGGCGGATCGCGCAATGCCACGGTTTGCGGATCAAACTCCATCCCGCCGGGACCGATCCGCCGCAGACTGACACTGTAGCCGGCAACATCGTCGTCATCCGGTGGCTGCCACTCGATGGTAAAGGTATTTGAACGCAGAAACCCGTTGGCATCCAGCGCTAGCGGCTCAAATGCCACTCGGCCGGGAGGAGTGGTATCGCGCTCGAAGAGCAGCGTGACCGGCTCCGACCAGTTTCCGGCCCGATCAACCGCAGCAATGCGGAAGAACCATCGGCCGTCTTCATCGGTAGGCAACGCTGCGCTGCGTTCACCGGCGTCGGCTACCGCGGCAGGCGGCAGCGGCGCCTGCGAATCGCGCGACCAGACCCAACTGTAGCCGGCGATACCCGAGGGATCGGGAGCGGGGTTCCAGCGAAAGCGCGCCACCTCGTTGTTGCTGCGGCGACCCAGTACAAAATTCTCCGGGAATACGATCGGTGGTGCGGCGCGTTGATCGGGTTCCTGATATACAAGCGCGGTGCGTTGTGCGTCGCGCTGCTGCTGCCAGAACAGATGCAGTCGATCCCGGTTAACCACCGCGGCGGCAAACGTCGACGCACCCGGCCCAGGGCTCAAATTGCGCGATCGCCACACGCCACGCTCTTGTGCGCTGATATAGACGTTCGACTCACCGAATGGATTGCTGAACCACACGACGTAGGTCTGGTTCTCGAAGGTGATGATCCGTGGGTAACTGGCCTCCCGGAAATCCAGCGTGACGTTCTCGACGGACCCGACACGCACCCCGTCGCGATTGAGCGCCGAGAGGTAGATCCTGGTCCACCCCTCTTCAGAGAAGCGTTCCCAGGCAACCAGCAACCTGCCGTTGGATACGTGCAGATGCGGACGCTGATTATCGTAGCTCTCCGCCTCACCGCCTTCCCACGGAGCAACAAAATTGCTGATCGGCCGTGCATCGCTCCAGCTGCGCCCGCCGTCTTCGCTGTATTTGCTGTATAGCTCGTAGGTCGCACGGCGCAACGGATCGAGGCTCTGAAACACAACGTAATCGCGGCCGCCAAAAGACGCGTGCGTTGGAAGAAAACTGAAGCCGAGATCAGAGTCCCTCTGCAGCGGCTGCAGACCGCTCCACTCGGTGCCGCTGTCCGAATACGCGTAGAGTACCGATTGCGTCGCTCCAATGCTCTGATTTACAAAGAGCATCAAGCCACCGTCTTCTCGCAGTGAGAGCCGTGGCGAAACGCTTGTCACCTCGGTCTCAAATACCACCACGGACTGAAAAGAGTTGCCACGATCGGTAGAGCGTACCACGCGCGTTTCCGATGGTGACTCGGCCAGCACAACGTAGATATCACCCGGAGGTGTCATCACCGTTGAGAAAGCATCCGGCGGTGACTCGCGACGAAAACGTACCGGACCGAGAACCCGTCTGTTCTGGCGCCAGCTTCGACCATCGTCGCTGACCGCCACGGAGAGGTGCAGCTCGCCTTCGTTGTTCTGTCGCGCACTCACCTCCTGATAAACCACCGCCATCATGTTGCCGTTGGACACAGCACGCGGGAAGTACGCCGAATCGCCGACCAGAAAGCGCGGTTCTTCAAAGAACAGTCCCTGGTTCGCCAACGAGAGCTGCTGCGCCGCCAGCGGTGGCAGCGAAAACAGCGCCAGGAACAGCACTACCAGAGTGACGGTGCTGGGCCGTATACAGAATGTATGCTTGCAACGGTAACCGGTGGCCACGCTGTCAGATCCCCAGACGGTTGGCGATACGTTGCCGCAGGTTCAGCAACGGTGGGTAAAGACGATTGTTCTCGCTCTGCAACAGTCTCTCAACAATCGCAAACGCCTGCGCCACATTGCCTTCCACAAAAAGCGTCTCAGCGCGTCGAAACTGCTGTTCATCGGCCGACGAAAGTGCTACCGCCGCCTGACCTCCGCTACCGATGCGCAGACTATCGAGCAGAACCTTTGCCTGGCTATTGTCCGGATTGAGCGTGACCGCTTCCTCCAGAATAGAGATTGCCGCACGAACCTGCGCCGTACCACCCGCCGCAGCAAGATTCTGCGCCTGCTGAAACAGCTGATTTGAACGCGCGATCTGGGCCTGTGTCACCGGATCGGGGCGGATTCCGAGGCTGATCTCGAGCTGCTCGATGCGTGACCGCAGATTCGGATAATCCGGATTGATTGCCTGCAGCGCCTGCAGGTCAACCAGGGCCTCGGTGGGGTCTTCGTTGCGCCGTGCCCACGCCTCTTCAACCCGATTGCGGAACAGCGTGTCAAAGCCATCGGCCTCTACGATACGCAGAATCTCCAGCCGCAACAGGCGTGCTTCCCAGTTGTAGGGTCTGACGGCGGTGATGTTCTGCAGATTCTGCTCGGCACGCGACAGAAACGGCTGCGCCGCCGCGAGGCTGTTGTTGCGTATGAGGTCCTGAGCTCGGTCGTAGTCGTTCTGTGCCAGGTTCAGATAATTGCTCAGAACCGGATACAGCGGTTCGGTGGAAATCAGTGTTCGACGGCTTTCCATGGTAAGCGCAGCGCTCACAAACCGGTCCAGCCGTTCAATTTCGGGGTTTTCATCCACATTTGTCCGCGCCCAGGTATCGCGAGCATCGTTCAAGACCGATCTCGCGGAGCGATACTCCTCCTGTCGATAGAGGTTGTCCGCCTGATCGATCAGCTCGCGTACACGCTGAACAATAACTTCATTCTCGGCTTCCTGTAATCGCGCACCAAGCGCCACGATCCGCGCATCCGCCTGCGCCCGAAAACCCTCGTCCTGCTGTATTTCCAGCGACTCAAAGTAGGCCTCACGGGCCTGCTGCCACAGATCACGGGCACGCTCAACGTCCAGAGCCGCCAGCGCCTGGTCGGTCTGTGCTACCAGCTGATCCCCGCGCGCTCGAAGCTCGGTTGCGGCGGCTACCCGTTGCCGGGCGGTGTCAATCGCGGTTGCCACGTTGTTCTGCAGGCTCTCCAGCTCAGCGAGTAGCCTCTGTGCATCCGCAAGCGT
>SKLB01000309.1 GCA_007123465.1 Spirochaetales bacterium | reverse complement strand
CTGCACCGCGCACGGCTCTACCCGCGCAGCCGGTGCTCCGGGTAACAGAGCCGGCTCTGCCGACGGATCAACAAACAGCCCTATGAGCTCATCGCCCGCTCCGAGGCACTTGGCGAGGCTATGCGAGGTATCGGGATGTTGCGGGTCGGCCGGTACCCCGATTGCGTCTCCGAGTGCCGCTGCCTGTTCACGCGCGCGGGCCAGTGCTGTCCGCTGCGAATGCCAGGCTGGTGCCCGTGCAAACGCCTCCACGGCGCGGTTGGACGCATCCACAAAGCGGCTGATGAGCGCCGGGTCACGCCGCTTGAGCTCTTCGTAACGCACTATCGCCGTGCGCGTAGAAACCGCCGCCGGGCCGGGTCTCAGATACAGTTGTGGCCAGCGTGAATGTTCTAACGGAGTGAAGCGCGGCTGCGGGCCGCCGCAGAACAGTCCAGCACCACCGTGCAGCGATGCCGCGATGTCGTATCCGCTGCCGCGGCCACCTTGCGCGGCGCGGTGGACCTCTACCGCGGTCTGTAACAGATCGACCCGCTCCAGGGCGGCCGGGTCGGCCTCACTCAGGGCGTGCGCAACTGAGGTCACCAGCGCCACTACCACAGCGGCACTCGAGCCGAAACCGCGCTTGTTGCCGCGGCTGTCAAAGAAATCGCCCGAGTCGAGCTCGAGCGCCACGCGCAGGGCGGCAAGCTCCACACCGGCCTGGTTCTTCAAACGGCCGTACAGCGCTGCGGCTGCACGGGCAATGAACGTCTCCTCGGCGGCTCCCGGGTGCCATCGATCGCTGGCTTGCGGGGTTACTCCGGTCAGGCAGAAATGCGGCGCCGAGGACCAACTGGCAACCACGTATGGTTCGACGGCCATTACAATCCCCAGTCCGCCGGGCTCGAGGACTGCGTACTCGCCGAGCAGCAGCAGGTTGCCCGGAATGCGTAGCGTCTGCTTCAAGTCACCGCCCCGGTTCCGATGAGGCGCGGTTCGGCGCCGGCGCCAACCACCAGTATTTCGCCGTTTCCGGTTTCGCGGCTGAGTGCCTCAGCCACGCGGCCGGACCACCGCGCGGTGGTAATTACTTTAACCTGCGGTCCCGCATCCATCGTCTCCCAGGCCGGAATGCCGCTGTGCCGCAACCGTTCGCAGGCGCGGATAACCGCTACGCTTTCGGGAAGCCAGTAGACTATCGGCGGTTCGGCAGTAAACATGGTGCAAAACATGCGCAGGTAGCTCTGCCGCATCGCGCTGCCCAGCGCTTCGATATCGCGGCGCAGGATCGCACGCTCGGCAAGCTGCGCCAGGTCCTCAGAGGAGTCAATCCAGTTGCGGTAGTAAATCGAAGTCTCGGCGCTGCGGCTCATCGCGCTGCGCGAAGAGATCGGCTTGGGACCGCTGTCCACAACCGCAATGACTACGCGCAAGTCGCTCCAGTGCTGCTGCGGGGCAATCTGCTCTGCCTGTTGAGCGCCGGCCGACAGGCGGGTGAATCCACCGTATACAGCGCGCGCGGCCGATCCGCTACCCACCCGGGCAATGCGCGACAGTTCCCCTGAAGAGACGGGCGTTCCGAGGGCGCGGGTACAGCCAAAGGCCAGCGCGGCAAAAGCCGAGGAGGAGCTTGCAAGACCGGCTCCGGTTGGAAAGGAATTGATGCTGTCAACCTCAAACCAGGCATCGGTATTCAGTGTTGCGCGCAGGTTGTCGAAGAACGGCGAGTAACGCTCGCTGTCCTGCAGGCAGCCGGCAACCCGGACACACTGTTTGTCGCGCGAATCCACCAGGCGAACCTCGGTGATAGTTTCCAGGTGCGACAGTGTCACCGCGATGCTGGTAGTAGCCGGCAGGTTTACCCCTCCGGCCTGCTTGCCCCAGTACTTGACCAGCGCCAGACTCGGCGATGCCGCGCAGCGAGTAGGCTGGTGCCGTTTCTGCTCTCGATTCATAGTGGCTATTGCCCGCTTCTGACCGATTTCAGTGCCGCAGCGGCACCCTCGGCATTGTAGCGTCCCAATTGCGCAATCCGCTCGGCGACCTGCGCAACCTCGTCTCCGCGCGCCCCCGCGCTCCACGCCAGCCGTGTAGAGTGCAGCCGCATATGTCCGCTCTGAATACCCTCGGCAACCAGAGCGTACAGCGCGGCGAAGTTCTGCGCCAGACCGACCGCAGCGGCGATGCGCGCAAGGGTGGCCGCGTCGGGGTTACCCAGCAGTTTGAGTGCAAAGCGGCTGGCGGGGTGGAACCCGACCGCGCCGCCGATGACTCCAAACGGCAACGGCGCTTCGATACTGCCGCTCAACACGCCGTCGGACAGCCGGTAGTGGGTCAGACTGCGGTAGCGTCCGGTGCGTGCGGCCCAGGCGTGGACTGCAGCCTCGATCCCGCGTGTGTCGTTTGCGGTTGCAAGCGCCAACGAGGTAATCCCGTTCATTACGCCCTTGTTGTGGGTAACCGCCCGCTCGGGGTCCTCGTCGGCAAATTGCGTTGCCAGCACGATTCGTTCGGCAATCTGGCGGCCGCTGTGGCCGGCGCGGCCCAGCCGCTGCAGCGGCAGCGAGAACTGCGCCCGCGCGCAGCGCTGACTGGCGGCGTTGGTCAGGATCGCCATCAGCCGCGCGCAGTCCAGTCGGCTGCAAAGAAACTCCGCTGTTCGCTCGGCCACACTGTTGAGAACATTGGCGCCCATAGCATCGCGTACATCGATGTGCATCCTCACGCGTACCAGGCCGGTCTGTTCCAGGCGGGTTACGTCCATACCGCGGTAGCCACCGCCGCGGCGCTGCATCCCGCTCAGCAGCGGATCGATCTGCTGCACGATATCGGACTCCCACGCGGTGATCTGTTCCTCGGCGTCCACACCACAATCGCTCAACACTATCTGGCAGGTCATGACTGGTTCAGTGGTGGATGTGGAGAAGCCGCCGCTGCGGCGGACAATAGCAGCGGCATAGCTTGCAGCGGCTACCACCGACGGCTCTTCCACCGCCAATGGTACCGAGCGCAGCACACCGTCTATCAGGAACCCGTGCGCCAGGCCGAGTGGAACCGGCATGACGCCGATAGCGCTCTCAACCATTATGTCGGCAAGGTTGAGCAGCTCGCTGCTGCCGGCGGTGGCGTCCAGTACATCCTGTTCCAACATGAATCGTTCGCCGAGCAGTTTTCGGCGCTCAACGATGCTGAGCTTGCGAAAACCGGCCGGAAGTTCGATCCCTGAAGTCACTATCGATGCTCCTCGATTGCGCGCAGTTCTTCTACCGTACTGCGAAACGCTGCGCTCCACATCATTGGCGTGTGTTGCAACTCGGCTAACGATTGCGCGCCGCTGAGCAGCATGGCGCTGACGAGTACGCGCCGCACGCGCTCGGCAAACAACACCACGCCGTCGACACCACCGTCTTTCAGCGCCCGGATAAACGGAAGCGCCATGCCAACCATGCCGGCGCCCAGCGCCACCGCTTTGGCAACGTCCAGACCGCTGCGTACTCCGCCGGAGGCAATCAGTCGCCCACGGAACTGTGGTGCGGCAGCCAGGATAATCGCGGTCGAGAGTCCCCAGCGGTCAAACTCCAGGGCCGCGGCACGCTCGATACTGTCCAGGCGATACGATTCAACTTTGACCCAGTTTGTTCCCCCTGCGCCGGCAACGTTGACCCATTCCACCCCGGCGTCAAAGAGCGCGGCTATGTCCGCCGGCCGGATTCCGAAGCCGGTTTCCTTGACAATCAACGGCACAGGTGAACGATCATTCAGACCGCGGATGGCGTCGATGACGCCGCGGAAGTCACGGTCTCCCTCCGGCTGGAAGATTTCCTGACCGGGATTGAGGTGAATCACCAGCGCCTGAACTTCCAGACGCCTGAGCATCTCAATGAGTTGGCTATGGTCCAGATCGCGTACCTGCACCGCGCCGATGTTTGCCATGACCGGTACATCGGGTGCCAGTTTCTTGAGCTGGAAGTGCTCGAGGACTTCCGGATGTTTGAACACCACTCTGATGGAACCCATCCCAACTGGAATGCCGAGCCGCTGTGCAGCACGCGCCAGCTCCTTGTTGGCCAGAAAACCTTCGGCCGAGCCGCCGGTCATCGAAGAGATCAGAATCGGCATTGGAATACGCTGCCCGAGAAAATCCGCCGAAGGATCGATCTGCTGCATCGAGAGCTCCGGCAAGGAGGTATGAATCAGCTGCAGCTGATCGAAGCCGGAGGTGCCGGTTTCGACCTGGTAGCGCGCCGAGTCAACGCAGATTTCCAGATGCCTGGCCTTGCGCGCGCCAAAATCCTGATCGCCATCGGTATTGCGGCTACGGGTTGAATCGGTACTCACGGTATCCATCATCGCGTATATCGCCGAGGTAGTAGCGCTGCCGCGGTACCGAAATACCGTCGAGAAGTTCGCGGTATTGGTCGACCGGATAAGGCGCTCTCATCCAGGACTCGTAATTGTCAAACGGCAGGGAGCGTTCACTGTCCCAGATTGCATCCAGATCCCAGCTTTCGATTATCGCCGGGGCACCGGCGGCCACGCGTCCACCAACCACCGTCATGGTGTTGCCGGAACCGTACGAGCCGATCAGGACGCGCTTGCCTACTATGCCTTCGCCGAACTCACGGTAGCGGTCGGCCAGCGAGAATAGCAACGAAGCGTAGGCAGCTCCCGAGTAGATGTTGCCGATCCGGGTGGCCGCATCGATACCCTGCAGAAAACCGCGCTGCTGCATAAACGCGTCGAATTCACTGGCGCTCATCTCGATATGCCGGCTCACCAGCCGGTGCAACGCCGTGATTGCCATCTTGTAGAACGGGACATGAAGCGCAAAGATATCGGTATTGCGCAGGATCTCATCAGGCTCGCTGCCCACACGGGTGCAATGATCGAGAAAAGCGTTCTCGAACGCCTCGTTATAGCACTGAACCGAGTAACCGCCTTTGACCTTTGCGGTTACCGAGCCCAGTGGCCGGAAGAAATCATCTACGTCGCGCGACGAGTACCCCTGGGTCTGGAGATCGAGCTCGATCAGCTTTGGCTCGGGTTGGATCAGCATCGCCACTGCCCCGGCCCCCTGCGTTATCTCGGCGGTAGTATGCGATTGGTAGCGCGCAATATCAGAGCAGATAACCATGCCGGACTCTTCGCGGCGGCCGCATACCTGCAGCAACGCGCCAACGCTCAGCATCGAAATTGTTCCGCCGGCGCAGGCGTGCTGCACCTGGAAAGTGGAAATACTTTCTGGAATCGGCACACCGGCGGATTGCAGCATGCCCTCTACATAGGCGGCAACCGGTTTTGAATGATCGACGCCGGTCTCGGTCCCAACCGCCAGGTAACGCATGCCCGAAAGGGTACCGCCGTTGCTGCGTCGCAGCAGATTGTGCGCTGCCTGCGCACTCAGGGTAGCGTTGTCCTCCCACGGGTGCGGGTAGCGGATCGAACGCTGGCCGGTTGTTTCAATGGCACGCCGCAGGCGGCGTTCCAGTCTGGGGTCATCCTGGCTGCGGTGCTGTAGAAGAGTCTCGAGCTCGATCAACGGGTCGGGGACGTAAAGAGCAAGATCGCTGATTCCAACTTGATTAATTGTCATTCACTAGCCTGCCTGTTCCGTAGTACCTTAGAAGCGGAGAATCGCCACACGCTAGGCATTGTCAGAAGACGTTGTGGCCTCAGCGCATTGTAGAATATACCTATGGCGATTGCAAACGGAAAATGAATAATTGTTTAACGATAGTGTCATGAGAGTTGCACTGCTGCTGTCCGGCGGCGTCGACAGTTCGGTGGCTTTGTGCCGTCTGCGCGCCGCGGGAGACGACACAATCACCGCCTATTATCTCAAGATCTGGCTCGAGGACGAGTTGGCGCATATCGGCAACTGCCCGTGGGAAGATGATCTGTCCCACGCTCGAGCGGTCTGCGAACAGCTCGATGTTCCGCTGCAGGTAATATCGCTGCAGCAGCAGTACTACGATCGGGTTGTATCCTATTCGGTGGCGGAGTTGCGCGCCGGGCGCACCCCGAGTCCCGACATATTCTGCAACCTGCGCGTCAAGTTCGGCGTTTTCTGGGACCGTGTGCAGGGAAACTGTGACCTGATTGCAACCGGGCATTACGCCCGCATCAGGCACCAGGATGGGCACTTCCGCCTGTTGCGCGCACCTGATCCGGTCAAGGATCAGACCTATTTCCTGTCGCACCTGAGTCAGCAGCAGCTTTCGCGTGCACGCTTTCCAATCGGCGATCTGGCCAAAGTGCAGGTGCGCGAGATGGCACAGCGCTGGCAGCTTCCCAATCGGGATCGCCCTGACAGTCAGGGGATCTGTTTTCTGGGGTCGATTCGCTACCCTGAGTTTGTGCGCCACTACCTCGGGCAGCAGCCCGGAGAGATCGTGGAGTGCGAGACCGGGCACGTGCTGGGCGAACACCAGGGGTACTGGTTCTACACTATCGGTCAGCGCCAGGGGCTGGGGCTCGGTAACGGTCCGTGGTACGTGGTGGCAAAGGATGTTGGGCGCAACCGGATTGTGGTCTCACACGCGCAAAACGTCACAGAATGGCTCTGTGACAGCTTCGAGGTCACCGATCTGACCTGGATTGCCGAGCCGGCTGATCCGGCGCAACCGCTGCAGGTGAAGCTGCGCCACGGACCGCAGTTAATCGATGCCCACATCAGTGCTGTGACCGCGGACCGCCTGGCGGTAACTCTGGCGCAGCCGGACCGCGGCGTTGCTGCAGGTCAGTTTGCTGTCTTCTATTCGGGTGACTACTGCCTGGGTAGCGGTCGCATAGCCGGGACGGCAAACTCCGGCGCCGCGCACGGAATGGCTGTATGAGTAGCGTAGATCGATGGCAACTGCTGTTCCGTGCACTGTCGTTTGCCGCCCACAAGCATGCACAACAGAAGCGCAAGGGCCGCTCTGAGATCCCGTATCTCAACCACTGCATCCGCGTTGCCGATTATCTGGCACAGGTTGCCTGTATAGACGATGCTGAGATCCTGGCCGCCGCCCTGCTGCACGATACCATAGAGGACACCGATACCGCTGTTGAAGAGCTGGAGCAAGAGTTTGGTCCGATGGTCGCTGCCATGGTAATGGAAGTCACCGATGACAAGCAGCTGCCTAAGCAGCGGCGCAAGCAGCTGCAAGTTGACCGCGCTCCACACAGGAGCTACGGGGCGGCGCAGATCAAGCTGGCCGACAAGCTTGCAAACGTAATTGACGTTGTCGATGACCCTCCGCCGGACTGGTCGCTCGAACGGCGAATAGAGTATCTTGATTGGACCGAAAGAGTGGTCAGCTCGTTACCGCAGGCAAATCCGGCGCTACTGGAGCTGTACCGCAGTACGCTACAGAGGGCGCAGAGAGAGTTGAGCTCATGAATCGATACCCGGACAATCCTGCACTACCGAGCTATCGCGTCAGCGTTGCTCCGATGATGGAGTATACCGACCGCCATTATCGCTACTTCCTGCGCCGTATCACCCGCTGTGCATTACTCTACACCGAGATGATTACCGCTGCCGCGATTATTCACGGTGACCGCGACTGGCTGCTGGGTTTCCACCCGCAGGAGCATCCGCTGGCGCTGCAGATCGGCGGCGATGATCCGGCGGCCTGCGCCGAGAGCGTGCGCATCGCGTCGCTTTACAACTACGATGAGTTTAACCTGAACGTCGGCTGCCCGAGTGACCGGGTACAGGAGGGAGCATTCGGTGCCTGCCTGATGGCAGATCCTCACAAAGTGGCGCGCATCACGCGGGCCATGAAGGATGCCACCGATCGGCCGGTAACGGTCAAACACCGCATCGGCATCAACGGACGCGAGAGTTACGATCAGATGCGCAGCTTTGTCGAGACAGTTGCCGAGGCAGGCGCCGACAGGCTGATCGTGCACGCGCGCATCGCGGTTCTCGGTGGACTGAGTCCCAAGGAGAACCGCAGCGTTCCACCGCTGCGATACCACGATGTGTATCGACTCAAGCGCGAACTGCCGCAGCTGACCATTGAGATAAACGGTCAGATAGCAACCGTTGAACAGATGCACGGCCATCTCAACCACGTTGACGGGGTAATGATCGGGCGCGCGGCGTACGACAACCCGTGGCTGTTTGCCGATGTCGATCGTGAGTTCTTTGGCCGGCAGCACGAAGCTCCGTCGCGGAGTGCGGTCATCGAGCAGATGATTCCCTACATTGAACAGCTGCGCAGTGAAACCGGCAAACACCCACGCGCGGTACTGCGCCACATGCTCGGGCTCTTTGCTTTTCAGCCTGGGGCCAGACGCTGGAAACAGCACCTCAGCGGCCCTATCGATCACGATGTTGACATCGTTGCGCTGCTGAACCGCGCCACCGCTGCGCTGCCGGATGACGTGCTCGATCACGTGCCGGCGGCGGTGTGAGCCGACCGTGCAGTCCTTGCTCGAGCGCATCGCCGAGCTGGACGCCGGTGTTATGCTGGACGCCGGCTGTGGCGACGGAGAGACCGCGCGGCGCATCGTTGAAGCGGTTGGCGCAGTCGAGCGGCTGGTGCTGGTCGACATTGACGCCGCGGCGCTGGACGAGGCGCGTGATCAGTTTGAAGGTGTTGCCGACAGGCTGGAAGTAGCGTTTCAGGTTG
>SKLB01000086.1 GCA_007123465.1 Spirochaetales bacterium | reverse complement strand
GCGCTCTACCATCACGCAGATTTCATATCCGACGCCTTCGAACAGACTATCGATCCGCCCGGAATTCCTGACATTGGAGCAGCATTTTCGCTCGGTATCGCGGTTACCCACATCGAACCGCTATCGGATGTGCTGGGTCTGCTGGTTGCGCTGCGCATGGCTGGACCGGTGGCGGTTGCCGATGACGGCGGCGGAAGGCCGTTGTCAGACTACAAGTCTCCGAGGGTGGTTGGTGACGGGATTATCGGACTCAGCAGAGTCTGGGGCCGCGCTGATACTCCGCAGTTTGACATCGGCGGCGGGCTCTATTTTGTGAATATGATGATCAGAGGCTCTGACGCCAGTGTACCAAGCGTAGACAGCCGGCTGATCGGTGGGATAGCGGCTGAAGGCGCAGTTGGCCTGCCACTGACAGACGCAACCGATTTTTTTGTTGCAGGATCTGCCGGCTACGGGTTTTTTCCGCTTACAACCGGAACCCGCCGCACCAATTCGATCCTGGGGGCAGGGTTCAACAGCGGTGTTCAGTTCAGGTACTGACCACATCAACGCTCCAGGCAGGCGCGCAGCTCTGCGGCAAAGCCGCTGACCGCGTCCATGCGGATCCGGTCCACGTCCTGGCGTACTCTGGCAACACTATGCATCAGGAAGCGGTCAACAAACCTGAGCCGGCGCAGCCTGACCGCCCCGCCGAGGTCGGCCTGCGCACAGGCGTGCTGCTGCAGCCACTGCGGGTAGGCAGCGCCCAGTTGAGTTCTTGCCTGATCGCCCTCGTACAGGCAGGTGATGAACAGCCCCACCCTGGACCGTAAGAGCGTCTCACGCTGCGAATCGCAAAACCTGGGGACGTCGGCAACGATGCGCCCGGCATAGATCGGCCCGCCGATAACAATCAAATCGACAGCCTCGAGTTGAGTCGGCTCGACGTGAGCCATTTCGCTGAGCAGAACGCGTGTGTCCTGGTTCTCTTCCAGCAGGTTAGCCAGGCGCCCGGCCGCAGTGGCGGTGGCTCCGTAGCGGGACGCATACACAATTAAAACCGAACGCATGTTCCGAGGGCCTCCGTTGCTGCAGCAGAGAGTAGCGCACAGGCCGAGGTGTGTACAGATGCCGAGCCATAGCGGATAATGGGGACGGAGGTACACTATGGGACTCGAGATCACTTTCCTGGGCCATTCGGGGTTTCGGCTCTCGGATGGAACTCACGCGCTTGTTATCGACCCGTTTCTCTCCGGCAATCCTCTGGCTACCATGAGCGCCGAGCAGATCGAATGCGACTACATTGCGCTCACCCACGGCCACGCCGATCACTTTGGTGACACGGTGGAAATCGCCAGGCGCACCAACGCTACGGTGATTGCCGCATTTGAGATCTGCAATTTCCTGGGAGAACGGGGTATCGACAAGGTTGAGCCGGGCAACCACGGTGGTCGCATACAGACCGACTTTGGCTGGGTGGCGTTCACGCAGGCTTACCATTCATCGTCCTACGAAGGCCGCTACATGGGAATGCCGGCCGGCCTGGTGATCAGCATGGGAGGACACACGTTCTATCACGCCGGTGACACCGACCTGTTCAGCGACATGCAGCTCATCGGCGAAATCTATCATCCGGATATCAGCGCCGTGCCGATCGGAGACCGCTTCACCATGGGGCCACAACTGGCCGCACGCGCCTGTGACCTGATTGGATCCGCAACCGCAATCCCGATTCACTACCGCACCTTCAATCTGCTGCTCCAGGATGCATCAGGCTTCAAGCCCAAGACAGCCACGGTACTGGAGCTCAATCCCGGCGATACACACCGCCTGATCTAGTGCGGCCCGTTGATTGCGGGCGTTCACCTGTGCCAGTCAGGGAGGGGAAGCGCCCTCTCGGCGATTGCGGTATTATCCGTGGCGCGCCCGTGTACGTCGGTTGCTTCATACATCCCGGGTTCCTCACTCGTCCCGAGTCGGCCGATTCTAACCGCCGTACACGATTCTGCGTGCAACTCTCTTGACCACGTCGATCCTGCGTAACGTCTCGGCGGGCAGCTGCGGCATGCTGCGATGGTTCTCGAGAACAACCCGGTGCAGCGCTGCTGCGAGCGATCGTCTGTCCGTCGCCCAGACCGGACTGGAGCCGTAGCGAATCCGGCAAATGATACGGGGTGCGTGAAATGCGCGGTAGATGTGTGTCAGCAATGGCGGCCACTCCTCCCAGCCGATGACCGCGCTTGCCGGTGGCCAGGATCGCGTCGTTTCGTAGCGTACCGTTGCCCAGTAGACCGGGCGCCGCAGGTCCACCGCTGCCTGCAGCAGTGCGGGTTTGAACGGCCGCACCGTCTCTCCGCGGCTGGTGCGTCCCTCCGGAAAGACCATAAGCGAAGCTCCGCTGCGCAGAATCGTGTGCATTACCCTCCGCGTCCGGCCGATTGCTTTGACGCTCATGCGATTGATAAACCTGACGCCGACGGACTTGAGAAGCACCCCGAATCCGATAATCCGGCCGTACAGGTGATTAACCATGAAACGGCATCCAAGTTCGCTCAGGAAAGTGAAGGAGTCCGCCCAACTCACGTGGTTGGCCACGATAAACGAACCCGGCGGTGGCTGAACGCCTTCTCGCCGGATGCGGATATTGGACGCGTAGAGCAAGATCCGACCGACCTTCCGCGTGATGCTCTCGCGCAACCGGCGGTATACCGGTGTAGGCAGAACGGCGCGCATCAGCAGAACTACAATCGCGCACGTAAAGAACACGTACGCAAAGCAGAGGAGACGAAGAATACCGCGGATGCTTCCAATCAACGTGTACCGCGGATCGCGCGAGGCCAAATATGACATCACCATCAGTATACCAGCAAAGCAGGGAGCACGGAACGGAACCTGGAAGAAAACAGCGCTGCGCCGGCGATGGTAACCGGCGAGCGGCTCCGGGCCTACTCCCCCCCGTCAAGTCGTGCTGCCTGCCGGCAGCGCAGTTCGCTATCTTGACGCGCTGTACCTGGCTACCGCTCTGTCTTTTCTTGAGTTGTATAGCAACCTTACGGTTCTGAGTTTCGACGCACGAATCCGCGACAATCTGCGTGCCCTCGGAGTGCCGGATTCAGGCGGCCGCTGACCGCGTAGATCAACGGGCAAACGCTCAGCGCAGCCAGGAGTCAGCCGAACAATCGGCTCATGAGAGCGAGTAAGGGATGCGTACTCCCGGGTGGTTCGACGGTAAGTCGTTTGTGCTTCTGGTGACAAGAAGAAGTCCGTTCACCTCGGCAGCAGCCCGGACCGGAGCATCCGCAACTCGAACTGGGTGGTTTGTGCGGATGCGAATAGCGGCCTCAAGCGTAGCGGAAGACAAGTCGGCAGTGGTGAATCGAGCCAGGAAGGCCCGAACCGCGACATCGTTTGATGGAGATGTACCTACGAGCACCTCAACGAAGGTTATTGGGCTTATGAAAACACGCCACAAGCAATGTCACCTGGGCTTCCCGCAGCGATTCTGAAATAGCGCTCGACCTGGACTCCCGACCTGTTGAGTCATATATTCCGGGTATGGACATACAACATGACACAGCTATGGCGAGGTCAGCCATTCTTGGTACATCAGTGGCAGATGCATCTAGGGCAGATGCATCTAGGATGGGACTGCATTGGATTTATTCGCAGGGGAAGATCGCGCAGATTGTGAAGGCGGACGGTGGCGCCGCAGAGTTCCTGGAACCGGATCCCGCCAATTACCAAGGTGTACCCCGCGTTTTTGCCAATCCGCACCGGCAAGCAAGCCTTCCGTACCAATCGAAACTGTCCACACGCTCGCGCCCCGGTCGTAGCGGGCATCGTTCACAAGCTTCGTAACAGTCAAGATATATCCCCCTCTTACTCCCCGGCCGGAGGCTCCGGCTCGCCCTCGTCAAAGACCACAATTGTTCCGGCAATGTTCATCACGTCGCCGGGTTTCAGGTCGCGCCTGGTGGTGGGCTTGTTGTTGACCGTAATCTCTTCGGCGCTCTCCACCCGGTAGCGCTTGGTCCTGGGGTCAAACACCACCGTTGCGTGATGGGCGCGCATCGCCGGTGACCCGTGAATAGTGAGGTCAGCGTTCTCTGCGCCACCTATGACCGTCTGTCCCTGGCGCAACGCAAACATGCGCGTGGCGGCCTTTGGTCCACCGATGATCTCAAGGTTAGCGTCACTGCGCGTATTCTGAAAGCGCAGCGCGCGGATCAATAACCAGAGCGCTATCGCGAGCAACAGCGGGATCAACGCCAGCCAGCCGAGGTTAGCGGGGGTCGAACCGAGGATGGTGCTCGAGTAGTAGTAGCGCGTATCACGAAATAGATTTGCTGCGGCGTCAACGTATTCGACCCGCACAAACTTGCGCTCGGCCGGCTCCATGGTTGGCGCGTAGCTGATGCGGTACTCGCGCAGTACGCGATCGCGAATGTTGAGGTAGACCTCGGCCAGCTGCCGGTCATCGCGCGCGTCGTAGACACGGCCGCCGGTCTGCTGCGCTATATCGTCCAGATTATCATCCTGCTCGGTACCGAAGTGGATCGCAAACAGCGATACACCGTCGTCCTGCAGTTGTCCGATCGCCTCGCGGTAATCGAACACGTGCTCACCGTGCCGTGGATGAGGGCTGCCACGATGGACCGAGTACGGGAAGTTCTCGCCGTCCGAGAGTACGATCAGCACCGTTCGGCCTGCAACCTCGGCAATTTCGCGCGACGCATCGATGATCGCCGCGTATAGTTCGGTAAACCCCTCACCGGGCCCGGGGCGGTCAATTGCGTCCACCAGCCGCTGAATCTGCAGCCGGCTCTCGATCGGCTGCGAGTGCAGCGTGTAGAAGGTATTGAACTCCGCCAGGCCAACGCGGTCTCTGGGGTTTTCGATAGACTCCAGCAGAATGCGCGTGGCGCGCTTGGCGTGCGTCATGCGCATCTGGTCAACCTCATCGGTGGGCTCATCATCGATGGTGTCGTACATGCTGCCGGAATTGTCCAGCAGCAGAAAGAAGGTTATGCCCTCCTCCAGATCGGCCACCGACTCAACGCGGTGGTTGCCGATGTGTCGGAAACGCTCACCGTCAACCGACTCAAACACGCGGAAATCGTCCGCGCCCAGCCCGAGTACGGGAACGTCGGCGCGATCGGTAACGCTGACAAACAGATCTATCTGCTGTCGCGTCAAGAGCCGGCTCGGATCAACCTGCGAGATGGTTACTTCGCTAAAGGCAACGACTGCCGAAAATCCCAGTAACAGTAGTGTACAACAAACAGCGCGCTTCACAACGCACCTCCTACTCGTGGCGCCCTACTCGTGGCGAAAGAAGAGCTTGGCGGTGCCGATTCTGATTACGTCTTCGTACTTCAGCATCCGACGCGTGACTCGGTCATCGTTTACGTAAACCGGTTGCTGCTCATCAAGCGGCTCCAGGTAGAGTTCGCGGTTGCGCAGCAGCAGCTGCGCGTGACGGTTGGCTACCCCGCGGTATCCACTGAGGATGATGTCGCTGCTGTCAGCGGCGCCGATCAGGGTGCGCCGCTGATTGAGCACAAACTCCTTGCCCTTGAAACGCCCGTTCAGCAGCCGCAATACGCCCAGGCTCAGCTGATGCTCTACAAGCGAATAGAACAGCGAGACCAGCAGACCAAACAGCACCAGCCCCACCAGCTGCACCAGCGGCAGATGCGGATAGAGAACCTGACCGTATTCAATAGCCGCTCCACCCAGGAAGCCGCCCACCAGGCCGCCGGCAACACCTACCGCCAGTTTGCGGCCCGACCACGCGCGAACACCCTCGGCAGCGCCAACAAACAGCCCCAGAACTGCCCAGCCAGTTGCACGGGCCAGTGGAAACCCCACTCCGCGCACCGCTTCTTCGCTCTGCAGCAGGTGTTCTCCCAGCACAAACAGCACCCCCTGTCCCAGCAGAAACCCGAGCACCCCACCGCCGCTGCCCAGTAGCGCGCCCCACAGCGCCCCACGCACGATGCGTCGGTTGCTGCCGGCAATAATGCCCTCGCCGGTACCGAACACCAGACCAAAGATGAAGCCAAAGACGGCACCCGACGCCAGGCTGAACACCAGGAAAGACGGGAAGACGGCCTGGTAGCGGATAAACAGGTCCATTACCGGCCAGGCCAGGATACCGGCCAGAAGTCCGAGGCTGCAGATTATCAGTCGCTTGATCCAGGTGGACATGCTGTGCTCCTACTCTCCAATGCTCTGATCTACGCTCCGGCGGCCCACCCGGAAAGAGTACCCGTCAACGGAATCATCGCGCTCCAGATAGACCGTAAGACGGCGCTGTGGTTCGATATCCACGGTTACACCGGGCGGTGATTGGCCGTTGACAGCCGCGCTCAGCCGGTAGCGCCCGGGAGCCAGCACCAGCTCCACCGGTTCTGCCGCGGACGTACCAACGTCGGCCAGCTGCGGCCGTCGCCCGCCGCGAAGATAGCGCGTCTTCCCGTCGAGCTGCAGCGCAACGCCGGCTTCGGCGGCAATAATCTGCACTGCACCCGGGCGCGGCTGAAGCCGTGCATCCAGAATCAGGTCGCGCTGATGAGGCTCGATTCGCAGCGCGTACTCGGCAGCGTAGTGGTTGTCGGCGCGTACGCGGAAGGAGTGTACCGCAGCGGTCTGCAGCTGCCGCGCCTGCGGTACATTGAAGGGAACCCAGCGGCCCTGGCGGCGCACCCATACCTGCGGGTTGGCAATCCGCCGGCCGCTTGCAGCATCGCGTACCTGCAGATCGACGTTCAGCGGAACTTCATCGGCTGCGGGCATGGCAAACTCCAGCACGCGGGTATGGGCCGTAGGCGGATACTCGCGCTGCAGCGTGCGTGGAGCCAGAAAGAACGAGCGCCAGAAGAGCCGGTCTCCCAGCGTGAGTTTAACCCGATAGCTGCCGCTCGGCTGGAACAGCCGCGCGGACTCGTAGACGCGGTAATCGGCGGTTTCCAGCTCGGGAGCCTCGCGAAACGCAAAACGCGCATTTTCAACTTCGGGGATAGCGCCCCCGTCGTCCACAAAGAGCTGCGCCCGCAGCTGCATGTCCTGCATGCGGCTGTCTTCCTTGTGGGTGCGCACGCGCAGCGTGAACGCGCCGTACTCATCGCTCTGCAGCAGCTCGTAATGGTAGCCGTGCTGGTACCCGACATAGGCCGCAGCACCGCCGAGCAGCAACAGTAACGCAGCGGCCAGCGGTGCCGCCCGCGCCACCGGCGAGGGGCGCTTGAGCGGCTGCCAGGTTCCAGAGAGGTAGGCGGCGATGCGCACGCTCGGCGCCTGGCGCCGCTTGCCGCGCAGCGCCTTGTCCAGAAGGCGCACCAGCGGCGCCAGCTCCTGGAAACGCCGCTTGGGCTTGACGCGCATGCACTTGCGGATCAGCCTGTTTCCAAATCGGCTTATCCTGGGGTTCAGCTTGCGCGGTTTGGTGTACTTGCCCTGCTGGATCAGCCGGATCGCTTCAGCGGTCATGTTACCGGGAAACGGCTTCTTGCCGGTCAACATCTCGTAGAGCATAACGCCCACGGAGTAGACGTCGGCGCGCCGATCAACGCTGTGGGTATTGTAGAACTGCTCCGGGGCCATGTAGGACGGCGTACCGAGCGTCATCCCCTCGCGTGTCAGTCCCGACTCGGCCTCTTCGTGCAGACTCGCTATGCCGAAATCAACCAGTTTCACCTGGCCTTCGTTGGAGATCAGGATATTGGCCGGTTTGATATCGCGATGGACAACGCCGCGACTGTGCGCATAGAGCAGCGCACGGCAGCAATCGCGAAAGATCAGCAGCGCAATCTCTTCGGGCAGATAGCGTTCGCGGCGCAGCAGCTGCTCCAGCGACACTCCGTCAACGTACTCGAGCACGATGTAGTAGTACGAACCTTCGCGGAAATGATCGTAGACATCGACAATGTAGTCGTTCTTGAAGTCAATCATGATCCGCGCTTCACGGCGAAAGCGTTCGCGGATCGAAGCGTCACCTCGCAGCGTCAGCTTCTTGATGATCACAAAACGATCGAGCGTTGGATGCTCGGCCTTGTATACCGAGCCCATGCCGCCCTTGGCAATTTCTGAGACAATCTTGTACTTACCGACTGATTGCGGTTTGCGCGCCATGCTCGATAACGTCCGGCCGGAGTTACTCGTCGGAATCCCGGGTCATGACCACGGTCTTATTGACCTCGACAAACTCTTCGGTGATGGCCTGGGTGGCCTCAGACAGTTTCTGCTCTTCGTCGGCCGGCTCGAGCGCTTCACGGTGTACGGCAATCTTGAAGATCGGCGAGCTCTTCTGAATCGGTCCAATATTGAACGCCACCGGATCATCGGCCACTACATCGTCGGCCAGTTCCGAGTGTTCGTGCGTTGCCGTGTCGGGCACGTCCTGGCGCAGACCGATGCTGGCGTACTCTACGCGGCGCCGCCCCTCGGCCAGCGGACCGATATTGAGAATCGAACCGGAGTAGGTCAACAGCAGCGCGCCGCGCTCGTCCTCCCGGGCCAGTTCGTCGACCTCTTGCATGTTGAGTTCGTCCAGTTTTGTCTCAAAAATGCGCTTCTTCTCCAGCCATACCTCGGCAATCCGTTCGATCGAATCCTCGGTGTTGGGCAATCCCGAAGTAGCGGTGATCTGTTCGATGTGATCGCGAATTTCTTCCGGAATCTGATCCAGATGGACTCCCATGACGTCCTCCTTAACGAGTGTCGTGTATGC
>SKLB01000295.1 GCA_007123465.1 Spirochaetales bacterium | reverse complement strand
CTTCGTTCGCTGTGGCTGCAGTGCGCCGAGACCCCGCTGAGCGATGCCGCAGAGTACATTCCCAAGTATGCAGTCGCATGAGTGCACCGTGGCACTCATCCTTCACAAGGTTCGTAACAGTGGAGAAAGACTGATACACGGTGGGGGGCGGTATATAATTGGAAACAGGATGTATCGCACCCCGGCCCTGCTACGACTGTTTGATCGCGGTTATGTTGTTCAGCTGCTGATGCTGCTTCTGCTGTTGACTGTCCCCTTGATCGCCGATGGGCTGCTGTTGCTGCTGCTGGCCGAACGCTACGGCAGGTACCTGGCGCTGGCGATTTCGGCATCAACCGGGTTTATCGGGCTGTTCTTTCTGATCAACTCGGTATCTACTACGCTCTTCACGCTGCACCGAAGAATTTCGCTGGGAGTCTACCCGCGGAAACAGTACCACGATCTGGCGGCACTGCTGATTGCGTCCCTGCTGCTTATCATTCCCGGACTGTTCACCGACGCAGTCGGTTTGCTGTTCTATCTTCCGCCGCTGCGCAGCGCGCTCGGGCTGGCGATCTGCCGTCGCTGGCACCGCCAGCTCGACGAAGTCTATGAGCACTTGAAAATGGAATCAAGCTGACCCCACCCCCTAGCGCCACCGTTTCGACCAGGCCCCCAGTGCCACCATCCGGGCTTGTTCCGGCCCTGCGGCGGGGCGGCGCTTTGGGTGGGGGCTGCCTGGTTTGTGTCCGGCGCGTGATTGGCGTTGGGTTTACTTCAAGACTGTTACGAAGCTTGTGAAACGGCGGGCTCGAGACGGCAGAGTTTTCCCGATTTGCGTTGCCTGGACCGGCAGCGACACCTTCTGTACCAACTGTAGCTTTCCACACACTCGTGACTCGATCGTAACCAGAGACTTTCACAAGCTTCGTAACAGTAAAGTCTACTTCTTCAGCGCTCGATAAACCAGCAGGAGTAAGCCGTACCAGAGGTAGCCGAACAGCCGCAGCACGCGCCACGGCCGTTTGAAGGCGTCGGGCAGGGAATCAGTGCCGCGTTCAAACGCCTTGCGCGGCGGGCGCTGGCGGCGGTCAGCCAGGATTTCCAGAACTTCTCCGGACCAGAGGTAGATTCCCGGGTGAAACTCCTGCTGCTTGGCGGCAATCCAGCGGTCGCGACCGGGGACACCGGGCCCCACCAGCAGCACCGAGGGAGCGGCTTTCTTGATTGCCAGCACAATATCGGGTTCAACGCCCGAAGAGTAGTAGCCGTTGTAGCGGCCCACAAGTGCAATACCGGGAAATGTACGGCGGATGTTGTTTTCCACCAGCAGAATATCCCGGCGCTTGAGTCCAAGGATATAGAGCGATGCGCGTTTTTCTTCGACCACGTTGAGCATGCGAATCACAAAATCAAACGGATGGTAGCGAACCGGTTCACGGCGTTGCAGAAAGCGCGCGCCACGCTGAATACCTTTGGAGACCGGAATCACCAGCGCTGCGTTGCGCAGCATAAGTCGCAATGAGCGATTGTGCCGTGCGCGGATGAGGTCCCATGTGCGCAGAAAAACAACCTGGTGCCGTTGGGGTCGGGCGAGCACAGCGGCAATAACCGCAGGAAGATCCTCCGGCTTGATGACGTCAACGGCGATGCCCAGGACGTCGGTGCGGACCACGTTGGCTATCTTCTGCTCCAATGCTCAATCTCCCTCAATATTGTCTGCACCGCGGCAACCGCGTACAGCGCCGCGGTCTCGCAGCGAAGCACTGTTGGTCCGAGATGTGCAGGGTGAAAGCCGCGGTCCCGACACAAGAAATCGATCTCTTCATCGGCCAGGCCGCCTTCAGCTCCAATCACGATTGCAACGCGTTGGGGCCCGCGCTCAAGATACCCGTGAAGGGTCTGCTGTGCAAGCGGCTGCTGGTGAAACAGTAATCCGAGATCGAAAGCGTCGCCAACCAGCGGGATTTGCTCGAGTTCGATGGGCGCTTCTACGGCAGGCACCAATGTGCTGCCGCACTGTTGCACCGCCTGACGCGCGATCGCACGCCAGCGCTGGAGCTTAGCGTGCAGCCGCTGCCCGCTGACCGCCTCGGCAACGCAGAAACGGCTGCTGAACGGCACAATGTGGGCAACGCCGGTCTCGGTGGTCTGGCGGATGATCTGCTCGAGCTTCCTGCCTTTGGGCAGCGCCTGGAAGAGTGTGATCGATACACTCTGCTGAGGCGCGCGCGCGTCCCCGGCTGCAGTGCGGCCGGCAGAAGCCGCGGCCACCTCGATTGTACAGCTGTTGTCTGTCAGCTCCAGCACGCTGCAGCGGTATACACCGCCGCGGCCGTCGGTAGCGTCAAAGGCCTCGCCCACGGCGTAGCGGCGTACGCGACACAAATAGTGAAAGCTCTCTCCAGAAATGGTGTGCCGGCCGAAGGCGGTGTACTCGGGCGGCAGCACGAAGTGGCGCATCGCCGGCGGACTACGGGGTAACGATCTCGCTGCCCCGCAGCATGCGCACCGCTTCCTGCAGCGCGCTATCGTACTCCAGGTCGTACACCTGCGTAACTCCGTCCATCCGGTTGACCTCGTCGCGGATCATGCGCCGGACCACCGACTCACGCAGTTGGATGCCGTCCTGCTCGAGCTGCTGCAGAAAAGAGTCAATGGCAGCCGGCGAAGGTGAGGGATTCTGCTCGACAAACCGTGCTATGCGGCGTTGATTGCGCAGCGTTGCCAGCGCCTCGAGCTCGTCATCGCTCAGTTCCTCTTCGCGCACAACTTTGTCGGGCGAAATGCCGTCTTTGTCGATGTACGTCCCCGACGGCGTGTAGTAGCGCGACATGGTCAGCCGGAAGCCGCCGTCACCAACCCGGCGCACCTGCTGAACGCTGCCTTTGCCGTAGGTGGTCTCACCAATCAGAAAGGCGCGATCGCGGTCCTTGAGTGCTCCAGCGAGGATTTCGGCCGCCGATGCTGAGCCGCCGTCTATCAGCACCACAATTGGAATGTTGTCGGAAATGGCGGTACCCGAGGAAGCGCGGAACTCTTCGTTCTCGCGCGGACTGCGTCCGCGGGTGCCGACCACCAGTCCTCCGTCGAGAAACAGATCAGCGGTGTCTACAACACCTGCGAGCAGCCCACCGGGATTGCGGCGCAGATCGATAATCAGCGAGCTGTAGCCGGACTCCTCAAAATGCTCGATGGCATCACGCACGCGGTCATTGGTATAGGGCGTGAACTGGATGATTCGCATGAAGCCGATATCATCGTCGATCATGTCGCGGCGCACTGTAGGGACCTGGATCACGTCGCGCACCAGTTCCACGTCAAACTCGTGTGCCCGTCCGCGGCGCAGCGTTATGTTGACCTCGCTGCCGGGGCGGCCACGCAGCCGGTTGAGCACCTCGTCGATCGAGAGCGGCGCGGTGCTCTCGCCCTCGATGCGAACGATGAGATCGCCGGACTGCACACCGGCAAAGTACGCCGGTGTGCCCTCAATCGGAGATACCACCTCAACGTAAGCCGGCGTACCGTTACCGGTATCGGGTTGCTTGGAGATATACATGCCGACACCTCCAAACTGACCGGCGGTTGTGTCGCTGAGTCCACGCATTTCCTCGGCACTGAGGTACTTGGAATGCGGGTCTCCGAGGCTCTTGAACAGGCCGTCGAGCGCTCCCTGGATCAGCTCCTCAGCCTCGACCTCATCCACGTAGTTGTCCTGTACAAAACGGAACACCTGCGAGAACATCTCAAGCGCACGTTCGCTCTCGGCCCGGCGGTTCTGCGTTCCGGCCTGCGCAAAGACGTCGGTCGGGAGCAGTACGATAAACAGCAGACCCACGAGCGCCGCGCTAATGCCTATCCAGACGAACCGCTCGCGAGATCGCCGTTGCTTTCTTATATCGATCATATTCAACTCCAATTTCCTACTGCCGCAGTTTGAATATACTGCGATTGAACCCAAGTTTCTATTGACGTAGCAAAACTTTCGCCCGTACACTCGCTGCAGACACGTGATACGCGAGAAACTGTTCTTTGTCGTCTGCGCCGCGTGGGAAGTTGTGCGCTTCGCCGCAATTTTTGCAATCCTGACGGTACAGCCAGGGGCCCCCACCGCAGCCGTGTACAGCGTAATTGCTCTCTGGTTTGGCTCGGGTCAGCTGGTACTGGCGGCGGCGATGGTGATGCTGGGGCTTTTCCCCGCTCGCTATCGCGCCTATCTGCCGCTGATCCGCCTGGGAAAGCTGTTATCCTTCGCGCCGGCAATTCTGGCTATTGTAATCGGTGTGCCGGTGACCGCCGACATCGGATTGTCGCTGACCAGCGTCATTCGCGCGGCGGCCCCGATCGTCATCCTTGGCGTTGATTCCATTTTGTTTGTCTTCCTGCTATCATATCGCATCAGCGCAAAGGAGTGAGGCTTTCATGCGAATCGTGCCGATTGCAGGAGGCAAGGGCGGCGTCGGCAAGTCGCTGATAGCCGCCAATCTGGCCCTGGCGCTCTGCCGCGAGGGTAAACGGGTCATACTGGCCGATCTTGATCTCGGCGGTTCCAACCTGCACCTGATTCTCGGCGTACGCAACGCCGTGCAGGGCATTGGAACGTGGCTCAATGATTCGCGCAAGCCTTTTGAAGAGTCGATCATCGAAACCGAGTACCACGGTCTGCGATTCATCGCCGGAGACGCCGAAATCCCAGGGATCGCCAACCTCGCGGCTTCGCAGAAGAACATGCTTATCCGGCGCCTCGGCAAGCTCGAGGCCGATTTTCTGATCCTGGACCTGGGAGCCGGCACCCATTTCAACGTGCTTGACTTCTTTCTGATTTCCGGGCGCGGTATTGTGGTGACTACCCCTACCCCCACAGCTACGGTCAACGCGTATCTGTTTCTCAAGAACCTGGTCTTCCGCTTGATCCATACTTCGTTTCCGCGCAAGAGTGCCGGCGGTGAGTATCTGGCCTCATTGCGTAAGCAGAAGGAATCGTTCCAGCGGGTCTATATTCCCCAGCTGTTGGAGCGTATCGAGAAAGCCGACCCGAAGAACTACGCCGTACTTCAAGAGCGCCTGCAGGGTTTCCGGCCACGGTTGATTCTGAATATGCTCGAGGATCCCAAAGATGCCGACAAAGCAAACCGGCTGCGCCGTTCGTGCGAGCAATACCTCGGCATCGATCTCGAACACCTGGGAATCATCTATCGCGATGACATCCAGGACGTGGCGCTCTCCTCGGGATTGCCGGTTTTTGTCTACAAGCCGCAGGCGGTGCTTTCGCAGGCAATCGGACGGATAGCCGAGAAGATGAGCCAGCTGGATGCCGACGATGACCCCGCGGCGTGGCCCCGGATCGACTCCGGTTACCAGGAGGCCGGGATGGAGGCCGAAGCGGATTTCGAGAACAAAATGGACTACGTGCAGGACCTGCTGAACAGCGGCGCGCTTTCAACCGGAGACCTGGTGGAAACAATCAAGAGCCAGCAGATCGAAATCAGCCATCTGCGCAAGCAGAATACCCTCTACAAGACAAAGCTGGTGCACGCGATGCAGCAGGGCTATATTACGTAATCAACAACTATGGCCAAACCAGAAGAACAGATAAGCGGGAGCGTCGACCTCCAGGTAGACGCGCAGGCGATCAGCGCAACACTTCATATTGCACGACACCCCGCGGGGCAGCCGTGGTCAGCCGATTCAATCAGCGCGCTGCTGAAGCGCAAGGGCGTTGCAAACCCCGTGGGAACAGACGCACTACGGCGGCGAATCGAAGAAGCGGCCAGGAAGGACGAAACAGAATTCACGATTGTGGCCGCTGAGGGACTGCCCGCCGAGGCCGGGACACCGGAGCGGGCCGAATTCGGCGATATCGCGATTCCCGCCGAGCTGGCCGGCGAGGCCGAGCGCGTGCTGGCCGGCGCCGGCAATCCGGAGATCATCGTCAAGCGGACCAGAAAGATCCAACGCCAGAAGACCCAGACAATAAAACCCAAACTCCCGTTCGGGCGCCCAAAACAGAAGCGCGTAGTGGTAACCGAAACCGAAACCTATCCCGAACGCGTCTACGTCGACCCTGCGCTGCAACAGACCGCTTACGTGGAAGCCGAGCAGCGCATCGGGCGCGTCCAACCGCAGAAAAGCGGTACTCCGGGACGCAACGTCTACGGAATGGTGGTTCATCCCAAGGCGGTGGCGGACCCGCTGTTCTACTGCGGCAACGGGATCCAGCGCCGCGGCGAGGAACTGGTGGCAACCACCACCGGATTCCTGCGCGTGGGATCAAACTGGGCGGATATTGTTGACTACGCTCCGCACGGCTGCGAGGTGACGCTCTCCGATGACCAGGCTACCTGCTTTGCGGATTTCACGCCGGGCAGCGCAACGGCGCCACTGCCGGATGCCGCTGCCCTGCTGCAGCAGGCCGTGGAGCTGGGTTTCGAATCGGACCAGCTGATTGCTGCCGACGAGCTCGCGCGGCAGCTGGCCGACGCCGCCGAGCGGCGTGCCACAGAGCGAATTCCGATGACGGCCAGCCGCGACGCCAGTTTTGATGTTCAGATATCCGAAGACCGGCTGACCGCCGTGATCAACCTGAGCAAAGGCAAAGGCAGGGGCAAGCCGCTGGTGCTGAAGGAAGTTGGCCACGCGATTGCTTCGCAGGGGCTTGCGCGGCTTGACCAGAAGCGCATCCAGCAGGATATCCTGGCGTTCTACCGTTCCAGCGAAACCGACTTGATTGGCTATGTTCTGGCCGAAGGCACCGCTGCCGGCGAGGGGCCACCGCGCGAGCCGGAGTTCTCCTTCCGGCCGCTGGCAGAGACGCAGCAGCGCGACCTCGTGCGCAGCGCCAGAGAGGACCCGCGTGCGCTGGAAGGCGTTACATCGCTGGACGAGTTCCCGATCGACGCGGTGACCCAAATGGCGCTGGTTGACCGCGAGCAGCGCCTGGTAACTGTCCCACCGGCGGTGGAAGGTTCGGCGGGTAGCGACGTCTTCGGCAAGGCCATCAAGGGCGCCGCGGCTCCCGAGCCACCGATCAAGCTGTTGGACAACCTCACGCAGACCGGAACGGTGGTGATCTCCCGGATTGACGGTGTGCTTGACCGCGGTGAGATCAACGGCGTGACGATGCTGCGCGTACGCCCGCACCGCGACGCCGAGATCGGTGTAACGGTTACCCAGGACCGCATGAAGGCCTACCTCTCGCTTTGCGACGGAGTCGGTAGCGGCAGGCGGATCGACGAGGCCGTGGTCCACGAAGCGTTGGAACGTCACAACGTGCGTCACGGTCTCAAGCCCGATGTCCTGAAAGCTGCCGTGCGCTCTGCGATGGAAGGCGAACGGATCAGCAACCTGCTGGTGGCCGAGGGTACGCCGGCTGAGAATCCTTCCGAGCAGACCTTTGAACTGCTGGTGCAGCCGGTCAGCCAGAGCGCAGTCACCATCCGCGACGACGGCAGCGCGGACTACCGCAACCAGCAGAAGATGCGCACCGTGACTGCCGAGACTCCGTTAGCGCGCATTTTGCCCCAACCGGCGCAGGCCAGGCCCGGAACCGATGTAAGCGGGGCCGCTGTGGCGCCGGTCAACAGGCCCAACGCTCTGCCGCAGGTTGGCGCGTTTGTGCGCCGTGATGAGCAGCAGGACGGGTCGGTGCTGCTGGTTGCCGAACGCGAGGGTGATTTCATCTACGAAGGCAGCCGGCTCGAGGTCCGTGTAGAGTACAGCGTAAACGGGGATGTTGACCTGGCCAGCGGTAACATCCGCTTCCCCGGTTCGGTGAACATAAGCGGATCGGTTGGCAGCGGCTTTGTGGTGATTGCCGGCGGCGACATAACCGTTGGCGAGACCGTTGAGGCGAGTCTGCTGTCAGCCGACGGCAGGATCCTGGTGCGGCAGGGCGTGAAGGGCGCCGGCAAAGGCGTCCTGCGATCCAAGAGCGTAATCGGCACCGGTTTTGCCGAGCAGGCCGCGCTGCTTTCGGTTGGCGATGTTACGGTCAACAGCGGCGCGCTGCACTGCACAATCAAGACCAACGGGCGTGTGGTAGTGCAGAAGGACAGGGGCGGCATAGTTGGGGGTACCGTTCGGGCGCGCCACGGCGTGGCAACATCTAATCTCGGCTCGCCCAACGGCCTGCGCACCTCGGTCTCGTTCGGACAGGACTACCTTATTGCCGACCAGATCGAGAAGGAAGAGAAACAGATCGAGACGATCAAGCAGCGAATCGGCGCGGTTGATCTGAGCATGCGCAAGGACGATCTGAACGCACAAGCGATAGAAGATTTGCGCCGCGAGAAGAAACTGCTGCTGAAAACCATGGAGAAGCGCAGCCTGCGCCTGTTCACACTACGAGAGCGCTTTGAGGAACATCACGAAGCAACTATAGCCGTGAGGGGAACCGTACACCCGGGGGTGACACTCGAGAGCCACGGCCGTAAAATTGACATCAGCTCGGAGCGCAAGAACGTCATTTTCCGCTTCGACGAGACAACCGGCCGTGTGATCGAGCAACCGATCGACCAGGCCGCCGCGCACCGAAAGGCAGACGCCTGAGGCGGGCGGACAGACAACGAGGAGCGCTATGTTTTCTCTCTATATGCAGTACCCACAGTGGCTCTCGCCGGTAATCATTCCCGGTCTGCCGCTGCGCTGGTACGGACTGATGTATCTGGCGGCATTTGGCCTTACCTATATACTGTTCATGTACCAGGTACGTCAGCGCAAGCTCGACGTCAACCAGGACCACGTAATCAACATGTTCTTCTGGGCCATTATCGGGCTGCTGATTGGAGCGCGCATCTTTGCTACAACGATCTACGAGCCGAGCGGCTACTATCTGCGCCGGCCGTGGCTGATCTTCTGGCCGTTTGACGAGAACATGAACTTCACCGGCCTGCAGGGCATGAGCTACCACG
>SKLB01000043.1 GCA_007123465.1 Spirochaetales bacterium | reverse complement strand
GAAGCTTGAGCTGCCGCGCTCGTGGCGCGACGTGCACATCAGCGCCGATGGCGTTGCGCTGCCGTGGCGCAGAGCCTCGCCTGCGGTTCAGCTGGAGCTGCCGCTCGAAGCGCGGCTGCTGACTATTTCGGCTACCGCCGACTAGCGACGGCCGTCTTCTATCTGACGCAAGCGTCGTACGCGGTCTTGAATCGGTGGATGGGTGCTGAACATACGCGCCATGCCCTGACGCGACAGCGGGTTTACGATGAACATGTGCGAGGCCGCCTCATTGATCTGCATCGGGCGGCCTTGGGCATACTGTTCCATCTTCAGTAGAGCGTTGGCCAGCCCGTTGGGATCCCCTGCAATGCGCGCGGCGCCTGCGTCAGCTATGTACTCGCGTGATCGCGATATGGCCATTTTGATCAGCATGGCCGCCAACGGCGCAAAGATAATCGCCAGCAACTGGATCAGGATCGCTGCACCGCCGCCGCTGTTGCGTGAGCCGCGCATACCACCGAAAATCATGCGATACTGGCCCATGCGAGCCAGGAAGGCCAGCGCACCGGCCATCACGGTAGCGATCGTACTGATCAGGGTGTCACGGTTCCTGATATGCGCCAGCTCGTGGGCTATAACCCCTTCGAGTTCGGGAGGTTCCAGAACGCGCATAATGCCTTCGGTTACCGCAACCGCTGCGTGGCGCGGGTTGCGTCCCGTGGCAAAGGCGTTTGGTTGCTGCGAAGGTGTGACGTAGATCCTGGGAGTGGGCAGCCCGGCTTGTTGACTGAGTCTCTCAACCATATCGAAGAGTTGCGGCTGCTGTTCCCGACTGACTTCGCGCGATCGCGTCATCTTGATGGCAATCGAATCGCTGAACCAGTAGCTGAACAGATTCAGAACCAGCGCAAATCCAAAAGCCATAATCAGACCCTGTTGGCCGGCGATTGCACCGCCGAGCACGATCAGCAGCACGGTGAGCAGGGTCATCAGAAAAAATGTCTTGACGTGGTTCATCGAGTCCACCTCTGTCTTGTGAGCTTTGATCAAAGTATACTGCCGCAGCGCCAGGCGGGCAAATTGGCTTGAGCTAACCTACCCGCACCTGGCTGATCATCTGCGCCAGCTCCTCGCGATCGACACCGTGCAGCCGCCGGTAGGTTCCGCTGAACGTAGCGGCGAGCTCCTGCATCGCTCGGCTACCGCGCCGCGACCCGGTGGTATCGATGAACAACGGGTGCACGCCCAGGCGCTTACTCATCGCGGCAACCGACTCGATAGTCTGGTGCTGCTCATTGGGCGAGACGTTACCCTCACCGTCGGAGAACACCAGCACCTCGATCGGTTCTCCCGGCTCGCGCATGCGCTGGGTTTCCACCAGGCGCAGCGCGAGGTAGAGCCCCGAGGCCAGCGGGGTTGCACCGCCAAGCGAAAGATTATCGATGGCGTAGCGTGCACGCGCAATAGCCGAGGTTGGCTCGAGCGCCACCTTGGCCTCGATATCGGCAAAGGTGATCAACGCAACGCGGTCTTTGCGTCGCTCGGCTGACGCCAATAGTGACAGAAGCGCGATCCGCGCCACGTGCAGCTGGTTCTGATCGGCCATGGAATCCGAGGTGTCGAGCACAAAGACGACCGTGTGGCGGTCACGCCGGCGGCGTATCTTCTGTCTCAGGTGCGAGCGATCCATCAGCGAGCGGGCTCCGCCTGCAGCGCGGTCCAGCGCGGCGGCGCGCAACGTGGCGTCAACGGCCAGATCGCTGATTGCACCGTCGTGCGCCGCCGGGCGTGCAAAGACGTAGCGCCCGCGTTTGCCGGTGGTGCGACGCGCCCTGCCGCGTCTGCGCCGCAGGCGCAGGATGATTCCGGCAACTGCAGCCTCTACCGAGCGTCTTACTTCGGGGGTGTCGTCATCGGCGAGCTTTTTTTTTTGAGTATCGGCAGCAGAATGCTCCCGGCAGCAGCGCCGCCAGGGATCTGCATCGATTCCAGGTCGTGTTCGTCCAGCTCTTCGGGATCGGTCCTGGCCGTGTCGTCGGACAACGTGCGATCGGTCGAAGCCTTCTGCAGCGCACCGTCGCTCTGCAGACGCTTGAGCAGTGTGTCTATCTCGGCGTCGGCTTCCTCGGGTGAACGCAGCAGCCGTCCGTCAAATCGGTGCGGCAGCACAAAACGTGCTGCCTCGAACACCAGCTCACGCTCGATGCTGTCGCGCTCGAGTAACGCGGCAAAGGCACGAGCGGCCTTGACCAGCGCCAGGTCGGCCCGGTGTCCGGCGACTCCGGCCTCGGCGCTTATAGTTACCGCGGTGTGAAGCAGATCGTCGCTCAACTCGAGCGCGGCTAACCGCTCGCGCGCGGTGACTATCAGCCGGCTGAGGCGCTGATCCTCCTGCTGCCATTCGGCGGCAAACCGTTGCGGTTCGGATTCAAATGCGTTGCGTCGGCGAATTACCTCGATTCGATCTCCAGGCTCGGACAAGCCGCGTACGGTGACACACAGTCCAAAGCGGTCGAGGAACTGCGGGCGTAATTCGCCCTCCTCCGGGTTCATGGTGCCCACCAGTATGAAGCGCGCCGGGTGACGCAGCGAAATTCCTTCGCGCTCAACAACGTTTTCACCGGAGGTAGCAGCGTCGAGCAGCAGATCGACCAGATGGTCTTCGAGCAGGTTCACCTCATCCACATAGAGAATGCCGCGGTTTGCCTCGGCCAGCAGACCGGGCTCGAAGCGCCGCACGCCCGCGCTCAGTGCCTGCTCGATGTCCAGGGTGCCAACCACTCGGTCCTCGGTGGCGCCCAGCGGCAGCTCCACCAGAGGTACCGGGGCGGACAGCGGTTGGGGAGCCGGGTTATCGCGACACTGATCGCAGAGGCCCAGCGGCTGGTCGGGATGGCAGTGGTAGGGACAGTTGGCAACGGTTTGCAGCTGCGGCAGCAGTTCGCGTAAGGCGCGCACTACGGTGGACTTGGCGGTACCTTTCTCGCCGCGGATCAATACGCCGCCGAGCGAAGGATCAACAGCGGCAGCCAGCAGCGCGGTCTTCATGGATTCTTGTCCAACAACGGCACTGAACGGATATCCGGCGTGATTCATGATCTTCTACGTATAGCGGCAGAGCGGCTACTGTCTGACTACCAGCAGGTTCTGTCTGCGGTTGACACGGATATGGGTAACCTCGCGGTTGCGCTCGGTAACAGTGAGATTAGTCAGGAAATAGACTTCCGGACTGATCGGCCTGACAGCAAAGAAGCTGTTTACCGAGTTATTCCGCAGCACAAAGAACGTGTCTTCCATCCGCCAGGCGTCGAAGTCGAGTCCCTGGGCCTGCACCGTTCCATCGACCTCGATCTGCAGGCTACCCTCGGAGCTGACCTCGGTTCGACCGGCGCTATAATCGCTCATGGTGTAATTGGCCAGCTGGTCGATCTGGTAGACGGTCCACGTACCAACCATATCGACCTCCTGCGCGGCAAGCATCCCTGCCACAGCGCACAACACCGTTACTATCATCAGCTTTCGCATACTACCTCCGCGCGCACAAGAGCTGTTGCTGCTGCACTCCATATAGACTACTACAAAATCACAGGAAATGCACGTTGCACCGGCACAGCCGCATCGCACCGATAGTGGTTGTCACGCGGTTTGCTCACCGTTACCTTGTGCATAGACAACAGCCGCGGCCGTTCACCGTCCGGTGTAACGCCGAGAATACCAGAAAGGGTGTGCGAATGTGAAATCAGTCATAAAGCCCAGGGGCATGATCCTCTTGTGCGGACTGCTGGCCACTGCGGTCTTGGCAGTCACTCTGGTGATTGTGCAGCAGCAGCGCCGTCAGCAGATCGAAGCGCACTACCTGCAGCGATTCATGGAAACCGGCGCGGTTGCAACCGCTACCGTGGCGCGCATCGCAGAGCAGTACCTCGACGCTCCGCAGCGTAACCAGATAGAACTATTCAACCTCAGCGAGACCGTCAGCGATCTGGCGGGTTCGCGCGGGCTGACCGTAACCGGCAGCGGCGTAGAGGCGCCGCGCAATCTTGAATACATCTGGGCTTCCAGCGACAGCCGCTACCGGGCGGCCGACGGTTCCCTGCGCTACGATCCCGGCCGCACGCGGATCCTGGACGAGCTTTCAAGCGAGATCGGCCGCATCATTGCTGCGGTCAACCAGGACGCCGCCCTGGAGCTTGCCGAGCTCGGCCCGCAGATAGAGGAGGTCACGCGTTCTATCGTTCGTCTATTGACCCGGGATCGGGCCGCCGATGAGGCCGAGCTGGCCGAAATGGACGATGTGTTTCGCGTACTGTATCGGCGCGGCAGACAACAGTTGGCACAGGTCACCTCGCGTCACGCCGGCGCTCTGCCGGCAGTCGAGGGCGGATCACTTGCCGAACTCGGTGATGATGTGCTCTTCTATCATCCGGTTGCGGTGTTTGACCGCGGCAACGGTGCGTGGTACGCGGGTATGATACGTTTCAGGCGTAGCGCGCAGCCGCTCTACGATCAACAGCTGCGCCAACAGCGCCACCAGGCGCGGCTGACGCTGCAGACCGGGGCGATAGCACTGGTGGCGCTGTGGGCAGCCCTGGCGCTGGTGTGGGCACTGATGCAGCACAAACCATTGGAGGTGATCCGTTGCAGGAAAAAACCGTAGTTCAGGCAACACAGCCCGACTGTCCGTTGGTATTGCATAATACCTTCACCCGCCGCAAAGAGATCTTCCGATCGCGCGAGTCCGGCGAGGTCAAGCTTTTCACCTGTGGCCCTTCGGTCTATCGCCGCCCGCACCTGGGAAACTACCGTACCTTTCTCTACGAGGACGTTCTGCAGCGTTATCTCGAGTATCGCGGTTACCGCGTACGGCGCGTCATTGTGGTAACCGACGTCGAGGACAAAGCCATCGAGGAAGCGGTTCGTCTCGGGTTTTCGGTCAAGGAACTGACCGACAGGAACGTTGACCTGTTTCGCAAGGAGTGCCAACGGCTCGGCATTGGATTGCCCGATGTGATGCCACGCGCCTCTACCAGCGTTGACGTAGCAGTGGATCTGATTCAGCAGCTTATCGATCGCGGCGTAGCCTACTACCACGGCTCGGACGTTTTCTACGATCCACTCAAGTATCCCGGCTTTGGCCAGATCTTTGGCCTCGATATGAGCGACTGGCCGGAGGAGCGGCGCCGATTTGCTCAGGATACCTACGAGGGTAACCGCTGGAACCGTGGTGATTTCATTCTGTGGCACGGCTACCAGGAAGGCGACGCGGTGGGATGGGATACTCCGCTGGGCAAAGGGCGTCCGTCGTGGAACGTGCAGGATCCGGCAATGTGCGTACAGCAGGTGGGCTACGAGATCGACATTCACTGCGGTGGCATCGACAACCTCTATCGGCATCACGACTACAACCGCGCCGTGATCGAAGGCATCACCGGTGGTGAGTTCTGTCACTACTGGCTGCACGGGGAGCATGTGATAGTCGAGGGCAGCAAGATGTCCAAGTCCAAGGGCAACGTGCTCTACCTGGAACACATGGCCGAACGCGGCATTACGCCGCGCGAGGTCCGCTTTCTGCTGATCTGCGGACACTACCGCGATAAGCTGAACATTACCGACGAACTGATCGATGAACGCGTAGCGTTGATCCGCGAGCTGCGCGCCGACGTCGATGGACTGCTGGGCAAACCGCAGCCGGCCGAACAACTGGACCCGGCGGCCAACGCAATTATCCAGGAGCTGCCGCTACTGTTCGAAACCGCGATGAACAACGATCTGCACGTTGCCGATGCGGTCTACGCGTTGCGTAAGGCGCTGCAGCAACTGCGGCAGTTCAGTGGCGGCCGGCCGCTACCGGCGGTGGCGGCAACCCGCGTGCGTGCTGCTCTGAGTGCGATCGACAGCGTGATCGGCGCAATCTTCGCGCGCTGATGCGCACGGTTCAGTGGTGGAAGTCTTCGCGCGTGGGGATATCGTATTTGGTGATCGAACAGAGGATCTGATCGGTCAACGGGGTGATGGAAGAAATGCGGTTGGCCTGCTTTTCTACGGTCTTCTCGAACAGGTTGCGCACAAAGCGCCCATTGCCGAATCCCTTATCGCGCTTCTTGTAGAACAGCGACATAATTGCAAGCAATTCGCGGCGCGCCGGAGCGGTCAGATTGAACGACGCGTTGGAGGCGAAGATATCAAAGATCCGCAGCAGCTCTTCGGGCGTGTAGTGATCGAAATAAAAGTAGCGGCTGAAGCGGCTCTGAAGACCGGGGTTTGAATGGATGAAGTCGTTCATCTCGTCGGGGTAGCCGGCAACGATCACCACCAGGCGATCGCGGTAATCCTCCATACGCTTGAGCAGCGTATCGATAGCCTCCTGACCAAAGTCCTTCCCCGCTCCGCGCGGTGACAGGCTGTAGGCCTCGTCGATAAACAGGACGCCGTCGAGCGCTTCGGTGACAACCTCGTCTACCTGGATTGCGGTCTGGCCGACGTAGCCGGCTACCAGTCCGGCACGGTCGGTCTCGACCATGTGCCCCTTCTGCAGCAGCCCGAGGCACTTGTAGACACGCCCGAGGTAGCGCGCGATGGTGGTCTTGCCGGTGCCCGGTGGACCATAGAAGACCGCATGCTTGGAGAACGGGGTCACCGGCAGACCGCGACGCTCGCGTTCACTGTGAACCTTGATCACGTTGACAAAGGTCGCGATCTGCTGTTTGACCCTGGCCATGCCGATCAGGCCGTTTATGCTCTCCATGACCTCTTCGAGCGTCTCTTCCTGCTCCTGCTCGGCGATGCGCACCGTCTTGCGTGCCTCTTTCTTCTCTTCAGAAGCGGAAACCTGTTCCTGATCGCCGTAGATCAGCTTGCGGATCTGCTGCAGCTTCTGCGGCCCCTCTCTGTTGACCGTACCGTCGGCCTTGATGACGCACTGGGCGTAGGTGAAGAACGCGGCGGCCATCTTGTCGAAGTGCGAGCTGTCCTGACGCCGGTCATAGAGATGCAGGTACTGCAGCGATTTCAGCGAAGAAGCGGTCACGCTGCGCATCTTCTGGATCTCGTTGTAGAAGATGTGCCAGTAGGCCAGGATCTCGCGTCGGTGGTGCAGCGGCAGCGAGTCGTAGCGAAAAACGTCCAGCACCAGCTCACGGTCCGGGATCAGGCGCTGGCGCAGGTACATGAAGACCATTGCGATGAACAGCTTGCCCTCGTCGGGTGGATCGTCCTTACCGACGCAGGCAAAGGTAAGGTAGAACAGATCGTCAATCATCTGCTGCAGAAAGGCCGGCTCGTTGTTGAACTGCTTGTACTGGTTGACCGACCGGATAATCTTGCGCGCTTCATTGTGCAGAAAATTGAGATTTGCCAGGCGCTCTTCGTCCGAGCGCGGTCGGTTGGCCTCTTCGGCGGCAATCGAGGCATCTTCGAGTACCAGGTCATCGCCTACCCGCGCCTTAAGGTGATCCAGAAAGGTGCGAGTCAGCGTGCTGGGTTTGGTAGAGGTCAGTACACTTGTTCCGGCGCTGTGCTGCAGCGAGATCTTGATTGAACTGTTGCTCTTTTTGGCCTCTACCAGCAGCAGGTCGTCAAACTCGATAGTCTCGGCGGCGGTAGAAGACTTTCCGTTGAGCAGAAACATCACCCTCTTGGTGGTGATGCACAGAATTCCCGGTGCTCCCGAGCCCGATGCCGCAATTCTGTTGCCGCGATAAAAGCCTTCGAGCACATCATCGACTTCTTCATCGTCTTCGAGCACCCGGTCGAATGTGTTGAGGATATTCTTCTTGAATGAAACGTGCAGCCAGTTCGCAATGCGGCCCAGCTGAGATTCAAGCTCTTGTCGCACAGCCGGTTCCCCTCCAACTCGGCGTCGGTCGAATGCCCCTGATTATAGCGCTATTGCCCGATTTTTGCATTATCACCGATGCGCATCAACCGCAACAGGTCGCGGCACGCCTGCTGCGCCGACAGGTAGGCCGGCGTGTTGGGCATGCCGATTACCACGCCCAGCCCGCTATGCAGCGATTCATGGGCGTAGCGCGTCAGAAGTTTGAGATATACCTGGGCGTTGGCTGTGCCGTCCTGATTGCTCAACAGCAGCGCTTCAGCTTCGAGCGCGCGGGCCAGGCGGCCGATCTGCCGCGTTACGACCGGGAACAGTGCGCGAATCAGCGCCAGAAATCGCGCGTGGTACGCGCCGTCGTGGTCAATCAGGTGCGAGATCTGCGCATTGCGGTTGCGCGTGATGCGGCCGTCTTCTCCCGTGGTCCGCGGCACTACCGCATTGAACCGCTGCCTGACGCTTCGGGCGTGCTGCAGGTTGATCATTGCGGTGTAGAACAGCAGAACACCGGACGCCGAGCGTACTTCAGGAGCCAACGCACCGGTATCGCTACCGCCGAGCGCCTGAAGTAAGGTACGCAGGCGCGCTTCCAGCCTGCGGCTCGGGTCCTGGCCGGTAACGCCGCCGGAGCGGTTGGTGCCCTCTGCAACCGATTCCAGGTAGCGCTGGCTCTCGCAAAGCGCCCGCAGCACCGCGCGGCGCAACCGCAGTTTGGCAGCCGACGCTACCCAGCGGTAGAGCGCATAACGCAGCTGTTTGCGTGCGGCCTCGTCCTCGCCGATTGCATCGCGTTGGAGCCGCAGCGCCATCAGGCGCTCGGCTACCTCGGAAACCGAATGTGAACTGGGACTCAGCGTATATTCACGCAGCATGGCACGCCGAATCCGCATGCGGCTGATCGAGGAAGCCGCCACTTCGGGCGGGATCGGTGGTAACAGCGCGTCCTGCATCATATCGAGCAGGCCGTGGATGCGGTAGGCCAGCGTAGTCTCCGGCGAGTAGCGGTGCTGCAGCAGATCGAGCGCCGCGTCACTGGGGACGTAGGCAACGTCGCTGATTCTCTGCGCCTGATGTGCATTGAGCTGCAGCTCTTCGGGAACGTAGCG
>SKLB01000158.1 GCA_007123465.1 Spirochaetales bacterium | reverse complement strand
TGAAATTTACGCTGAAATTGAAGCCGGAATTGAAGCAGCAGTCTGATTTGCGCCGTTACAGGGGATATGCGAAGCAGATTTCTGCACTATGCGCTGTCATGGGTGGCGCTGCCGGGCGTGCTCCTGTTCGGCTGCTGGCCGGCCGAGCCGGACCGGGTTGGCGCGGAGGTGGCGCGTATTCTAGCGGACTATTCCGCTGAAGCCGTCTACGATGCGCTACTGGAACTGGCACAACGTGCTCCCGCCAACGGCTGCGTAGCGCTGCACCTGGGCCGCAGCGCACTGCAGCAGAACCACAGCCGGCGCGCAGAAATCCACCTGCAGCACGCCGCAGCGGCCGGCATCGGCGCTGACTGCCCCGGCGGCCCGGCTTTGCTCGATCGGTCTGCCGGCGAGGCCGCGCTTGCGCAGGGTGCCTACACTGACGCATTGCGTTACGCCGATGCAGCGATCGGCAACGGAGCCCATGACAGCGCCCTGCTGCTCAAGGCGCGCGCCAGCGTGGGCCTGCAGCAGTTTGACGGCGCGGTGGAGAGTTATCGTGCGTTGCTGCCCCAAATCCCGCCGCAGGATTGGGATGCCTACGTTGGCGCGCTGGTATCCACTGGAGATCTGCTTACAGCGGCTACCGTGCTGGGGCAGCGGCGGCTGAGATTTGGCTACGTGCCGGGCCAGGGTACGGCTGAGTCGTGGTTGTACCAGCAGCTCGGTGAAGAGGCATTGTCGGTGGCCGCGGCGCTGCTGGAGATCGAATACCTGCGCTATCACCGGTTGATGCCCGATGAGGTGGTCCAGCAGAACCTCGGCCGGCTGCGCGCCGTTGTGGAAGATCCTGCCGCGCTGCAATTGCTGGAAGCGTTCGGCTTGTTCGTTGACCAGCGCTGGGACCAGGCCGCCTCCCGCTTGCTGGCTATCCAACCGCGGCTCGAGCACATCCTTGTTGACTACACCATGGCGGTAGCGCTCCTGCGCTCCGGCCGCGGCGAGCAGGATCAACTGCGCACCTACACCGCGCTGGAGCCTGCGTTCATCGTTTTTCAGGCGTACTACTATCACCTCTGGATGATACTCAGCGCTGCAGCCGAGGGTTACTCGCTGCTGACGGCGCGTGAACTGCTGGAGCACACCATTCTGCTGTCACCGGGATCAGTTGCGGCGCAGCAAAGCCGGCGCGAGCTCGGCCGCCTTCTGGGGCTTACAGCCGAGCAGGCAGATCTGTTGCTTCTGGGGCAGGAGCTGGATGCACTGGCGCACCGGGTAGTGCACTACGGTGATCCGCAACTGCTGGATGCAGTCATCGAATCACTGCAGCTGCCGCAGTCGGTCTACACGGTGGCAGCAACGCTGACGCTGACACGGCTGGCCGCCTATCCGGTAGTGCGGGATTACCTTGCCGCAGCCGCTATCGAGCTCGATGATCCAACGGCGCAGTTGCTGCGGCACGCACTGGGAAGTAGAGACTGAGGACCGGCAGCAGCACCAGCGTGGCCACCAGGGAGGCCAGAACCCCGACGGTCAGCGTCAGAGACAACAGCGACAGCACACTGTTGTGACGGGAACCCAGCAGCAGCGGTGAAACCGCCACCAGCGTAGTAATCGCCGCCATGCCCAGCGGCCGAAAGGCAGCGCCAACAGCCGCAGCCAGTTGATCCAGATTCCGGCACTGCCGGGATCTTGCCGGACTGTGCTGCAGCTGATCAAACACTACAATCGAGTTGTTGACCGAGACGCCTGCACACAGAATCATTCCCGCGAATACCGGCAGATTGAGCTGCTGCCGCAGCGCGGCCAGCGCCAGCATGGGCAGCGCCAGCACCAGCGGAATCTGCAGCATTGTCAGGACCACTTTAGCCGCAGACTCCCAGTGTACCGTCAGCACCGCCGCTACCAGCGCAACCGCCAGCACTACGCCTACCAGGTAGCTGCGTTGCAGCTGCAGCCGCTGATACTCGTGCGGCGCCACCTCAACGGTGTAAGGGAGAGGCAACGGTTGCTGATTTACAATGCGCTGCAGCTGCTGCAGGGTCCGCGTCCGGTTCTGGGTTACCACGGTCATGCGGGCGCCGCGTGCGCGCTTGATCCTGGTTATGGCAGACGGCTGCGGCAGCGATTCAAGGTCGACAAGCTCCGCGGTGGCTATGCTGCGAGTCTGCCCGAACAGCGGGACGCGCATCAGTTGCTCAATTGACCCGTGGCGTACGCTGTTGCTGCCGGCTATCACGTCAATTTCGCGGTCGTTACTGTGCCACTTGGTTACCACCTGGCGCCCTATTATCCAGCGTAACTCGGTCAGAATCCGTTGCGGGTCAACCCCAAGCTGTGCTGCGGACGTTACATTGATGCGTAGCAGATGGGCCGCGATTCCATCCCTGAAATGCAATACCACCTGATCGTGGTCGCCCTGTTCGGCCAACGACCGCGCCAGCCTGCTGAGGATCTGCTGGTTTTGGCGCAGCGAAGGTCCCCGCGCGATAATTTCTATAGAGCGTGCCGGGTTGTGCTGCAGCTCTTCCTCGACGTAGCTGAAGCTGTGATCGATGTGGTTTGATGCCCGCTGCAAAGCGTCGCGAATGTGCCTTCGATCGGCACGCTGGTGCAGTTTCAACAGTAGCCGCGCTCGTTCCGCGGTGTAGTCCGCGTAGACCTGCTGCACTCCCGCAAGCTGCGCCGCGGTGCTCTCGAGCGGCTGCGCCCGGCTCAGCACAACTTCAGCGCGCGTTGCCGCAGAGAACTGCAGCGTAAACGTCATCAGCGAAACATCGAGTTCAGGAAACGCCGTCATGGCGTAGCCGGCTCGTATTCCGGCAAGCGTAATCAGAAGCGAACCGGCAAGCACCAGCCGGCGGTGGCGGCAACAGCGGCGGATGATCGCGTCCACCAGGCGTTCGGAGTTGAACCGCTGGCGCTGAGCTTGATCCAAACGGCAAGGCGCAGCGGCCGCCGGTAGCGGCGAATGCAGCAGTGCTGGAAGCAGAAGCAGTATGAAGAGTAGCGCCCCCGACAGCGAGGCGCTGATCACAAGCGCCAACCCCGCGTACTGCTCTACAGCCGCCGATGACGCAAACATAAGCGGCGCAAACACAACGATGGTGGTGAGCGAAGCGCAGATAATCGGGCGTGCTGCGCGGTTTACCGCGAGCGGCACATTCCCCCGGCTGCCGCGAAGCGCCGTCAGAAAGACTACGGCGTTATCGATAACCAGTCCGGCTGCAAGCGCGATGCCCGCCACGGTCACCGCCGTCAGCTTGAAGCGCAGCGCTGCGAGCGCGGCAACGGCAACAAGTGCAGCAAAGACCACCGTAGACACGGCAATTGCCGCTTGCCGCCACGAGCGCTCGCAGATGGCTGTCAGCGCAAGAACGCCCAGGATCCCCAGCATCATTGTCAGCAACGCCGCTCGAAGATGCTGTTCAGCTTCGCGGGCACGATCCAGCAGTACCTCGATATCACCATGCGACGCCGACACGGCACGCAGCCGTCTGCCGACCTCGATGCTGTTGGCGTTGCCGGCAGCGTAGATATAGGCCAGCGCACGTTCCTGGCCGTGTGCCCGTCCGATAGATGTGCGCTCGGCGCGTGACTGCTGCACCGTGGCGATGTCGGCAACCGTCAATCCGCGGGCCAGCGGAACACGCGCAAACTCGTGCGGGCCCGCCAGGCGCGAGTCCAGTACGGCTGCCGGCCGGCCGGCAGCGTTGGTTGCGCCAACCACGTGAGTGCGCGACACGCTGCGCGCCACCTCGGTCATGCCGCCGCCGAGTTGATAGGGAAGTGCTGCAGCATCGAAGTCGATCTCGATGACCGGCTGGGGTGCGCCGCTGATCTCCACCCGGCCCACCCCTTCAACCGGCTCAAACAGCTCACGGAGCAGGTGCTCGTTGGTGATCGGCAACGCCGCGATGAAAAGCGGGCGCGAATCAAGGTCACCGCGGCTGATGATCGGCCGTTGTGCTGCCGGCGGGAAGCCGGCAGCGGCGTATTCTATACGATCGCGCACATCGAGGTACACTGAGTCCATATCGCTGCTGGCGCTGAAGCGCGCCTGTATCCGCGTCCGCCCGGCCCGCGTCAGCGATTCGATCTCTTCGGCGCCGGGTATACGCGCCAGCTGATTCTCAATCGGAATCGTTATGCGGCGCTCTATCCGGTCCTGATCGGCGTGTGGGTAGCGCACCGAGACCAGCAGCGTGTGATCGCCGCGTCGCGGCAGAGCGTCAACGCGAACCCTGAGGGCCAGCGTTACAAGCAGCACAACAAGCAGCAGCAGCACCGACCATGCCCGGATTGCTTTCACCGTTTTCTCCGGCTATTGCGCTGCGTTGCCGGCAGACTGAACATCACCGGATAGACTATCAGCGTTGTTGCGGTACCGCCGAGCAGACCGCCGATCACCGCGGTTGCCATGCCCGCCTGCGCGGCGGCCGCTGGTCGCGGATCGAGGGCTGCCGGTGCCAGAGCTGCGATAGTGGTCAGTGTTGTTGCCATGATCGGTAGCAGACGCGTGGACGTAGCTGCAACAATTGAGCACACCGATCTATCGCGGTAAGCGGAGCTGAGAATGATTCCGGCGTTGAGGGTGGTTCCGAGCATGATCAGCATGCCGACCGCGGAGTTGAGGTTGAGCGAATGTCCGGTCAAGAGCAGTGCCGCTGAGCTCGCGAGCAGAGCTGCCGGCAGCAGCGCCAACAGCAGAAGTGCCGTTCGCAATGACTCGAATTGCGCGGTCAGCAGCAGAAGCATCAGAATGAGAGCCATGCCAAACACGCGTTGTACATCGCCTGCTGCCTGCTGCAGCCGCGACAGCGAGAGCTGCTCCACGGTTATCGAGTCGGCACGGTCTTCGGCGAGCATCTGCCCTGCAGCCGCGTGCGCTGTCGGACTGCCGTCGGCAAAGGAGATCTCTACCATCGGCTGGCCGTTTGCGCGCCGCAGTTCCCACACTGCAACGTCTGTCTGAATGTCAAGCAGCGAGGCAGCGGCAACCGAACCGGCTGCCGACACAAAGATGATGTTTCCCAGCTCATCACGCGCCGCGCTTCGCTCAGGATCCCTGCGGACCAGGATATCGTAGTCTCGTCCCGCCAGGTTCAGGCGGCCCGAGCTGATTCCGTCCAACTCGCTGCGCAGTTGATCGATAACCGAGCGGGCAGTGACGCCGCTGGCAGCTGCCGCATCGGTGTCCAGCTGCAGACGGTACTGCACGATACTCTGCAGCCCCTCGATCAGCGGCGGCGCGCCGGCGTGTGCCGCTGCCGCGCGGCCTGCCAGCGTTGCGGCGGCGCTGTTGACCGCGTTGCGGTTGGAACCGCTGATACGCAGGCGCGGCGGTCCCGGCGGACCGGCCAGTAGTGTCTCCAGCGCCGACTGCTCTGCGGCAACACGGTAGTCGACGTGACCGTCGCGCAGGGCCGCGAGCTTCTGCTCTACCTGCGTCATGCCGAGCGCGTGCGAGGACGGCGCAGTAAGCACGATCTCCGCGAAGTGTGAGCCAATGCCCGGCTCTGAATAGTATTCTATGGCGCCGGCTTCAAAGCCCCCGTAGGCGTAGATCGAGGCCAACGACAGTTGCCGCGAGAGATGCTGCATCGCCGCAGCTGTGGTGCGCTCGGTCTGCTCGATTGCGGTTCCCGGTTTGAGCAACAGCCGGACACGGATCTGCTGCACGGCCGCTGCCGGCAGTACGCTGCGCGGCAGCAGCAGTGCGGTTACCCCACCTGCAATCAGAGCCAGACCAAATAGAGCCATTACGAAGCGCGGACTGCGCATGGCGCTGCGCAGCAGCCGCTGATAGCGTTGCCGGCCATAATTGGCACTGAACGCCGACAGGCCGTTCAGCCCGTGCGGCAGCAGCACCGCCAGTGCCGGGGTAAGCGTCAGCGCGCACAGATGCGCGGCAAGCAGCAGCGAGACTATCATCAACGCCAGCTCGGTGAACAGGGCGCCCACCACACCGCGAATGAAGAGTACCGGAACAAACACCAGCAGTGTTGTAACCGTTGACCCGATCATCGGGCCACCGATATCCGCGAGTCTATCGGCGATGTCGTGCGCGCAAAGCGGTGAGTCCGGGACGGCAGTAGCGCTGCGCGCGATACGCTCCAGGACTACGATACTGTTGTCGATGATCATGCCTGTCCCGATGGCGATCCCCGTCAGCGACATAAGATTGAGCGTGAGGCCGATGCTGTACTGCACAACAAAGACTGCAAGCACGCTCACCGGTATCGAGCAGACGCTTATCGCTACCAGGGCGCGTGCCTGCAGCAGTCTCCGCAGTACGAGGGTAGCAGCGGCCATGCCCAGCGCGATCGAGACCAGCAGGTAGCGGATTGCTTGACGCAGCGCTATTGAATCGTCGTGCACAATATCGATTGCCAGAGAAGAACTCAGACGAGGCTGGATCTGCTGCAGCAGAGCCCGGGTTGCTCTGGCGGCACTCAATGTACCGGCGGCTGGGTCCTTGAAAACCAGCAGTGCTACCGCCGACTCTCCTTGTTGCGTGAGAAAGAACGACGTCCGCCGGCGCTGGCCCAACGAGACGCGCGCCAGCTCTGAGATAGTCGGACCGGAGACCTCAGACCGCAGCGAGATTTCGCCAATCTGCGCTATGCTGCCGACACTGGTTGAGACCTGAACCGGCTGTTCGGTTTCGCCGTTGAGAAGCGATCCCGCACTGTGCTGGTAGACCGAAACCGCTACAGCATCGGCCACGTCGGTGATGCTCATTCCGATGGATGCCAGCCGCTCGGGGTCCACGTCAACGTGGATCTGCGGCTCGCGCGCTCCCAGCAGGGTAACCGAGCCGATTGCGTCCCTCTGGCGTAGCGCGGCCACCAGCTCGTTCTCGATCAGCGGCATCACGGTCTCCAGGTCCCTACCCATCTTCGGGCTGACCGCCACGATCATCACCGGCGCTTCGTTGAGCCGCTCTCCAAAGACCAACGGTCTTGAAGCACCCTGCGGCAGCAGCGGGTAGACAGCGTCGACGCGCTCACGAATCCGTACCGATACGTCGCGTAGCGCAATGCCCCAGTCGAATCCGACGCGCAGAGCCGACATCCCGTGCCGGGTCACAGACTCGACCGAGCGAATTCCGGCAACCGATGCAATGCCCTGCTCCAGCGGAACGGTTATCAGCTGTTCGACATCGCCCGCCGGCATTCCGGGGAACTCGGTAACGATTCTGACTTGCGGAATCTCAAGCTCGGGGTGCATTTCCACCGGCAGGAGGATCAGCGCTACCAGACCCAACAGGATAAGTGCGGACCAGACCGCTACGGTGGCCACCGGGTGCCGGGTTACGATGAGCACCAGTGGTCTCACTGTGCGTTGACCTCGATGCGATATCGTTCCAGCTGGCGGTTACCATAGTTATCGTGAGCCTGTTCGCCGAGCTCGATAGTCACAACTTCCATGGGGGCGTTGCCCACGTTGCGCGCTTCTATCAGAGCGCGCACCACGCTGCGCTGCGCGCTCGGCTGGAACGGCGAATCGGAGGGATCGAGCGTGATATCGAGCACCGTAAACGTAAACGCGCCGGAGCCGGAATTGATGCGGAACGCTCTCATCAGCCCGCCCAGACCGACAACCGCGTGCGGCGCGTGAGAAAGTACAAAATCAACGGCGATGTCGCTGTTGGCGATGCTGCCTGGCTCGGAGCCGGACTGCGCCGCAAACAGCGTCACGCTGTCACCGAGCGAGAGTTCCACAAAGCCGGAGGCTCCGCTTGAAACGGAGTTACTGAGTGCGATGGCCTCCATCTGCAGCGGCTGCGACCGGATGCCGTCGACTACAAAGCGGAACGTAGTCTGTGCTGCAACCAGTTGGTATATCTCACCCCAGACCAGCGGTTCGCGCGGTACCAGTGTGGCGCTGTCGAATAGCGGCGACCAGCGCAGCCAATGCGGAACCGGGGGCGACAGGACAACCGCGTTGCTGCGCGCGCTGAGCGCGACCGGGCCGCCAAACGAGATTTCGACCTCGTCATCCTTCTCCGCACCAACCCGATTGATGAACCGCTGCGGCTCCGGCTCCAGGATTGCGCCGCTGCGTGCGATTCTGACTTCCTCGGCGTTGAGATCGGCGCTGCCCTCTGTAACAAACGTGAACTGGTGCTCTTCTATCAAGCGGTTGCCTGATCTGTCACACGCCTCATTAGCCACAGTGACGGTGTAACGCGTAGCGCCGGACAGCGGTTCGAGCGGAGTGTAGGTCACCACCCGGTCTTCGAGGTCCCAGTCTGCCCGCAGGGCTACGGACGGCGAGATCGTGAACGAGCGGTAAACGCAATCGTAGCGCATCGGCTTGGAGAACTCGATCACAATCGTGTCCGCTGCGCTCCGTTGCCCGTCGGCGGGAGTGTGACCGGCTACCCGCGGTGGATCACTGTCGGTCCCGGTGCTGAACGCAAAGACCAGCTCCGGCTGCAAGTTGTTGCCCCAGCGGTCTTCTGCATCGCTGCTGACGCTGACCGTGTATTGCGTGGCCGCGGCAAAGCCGTGTTGGGGGTGAAAGACCATTTTGGTGGCATTGCGCTGCCAGCTGAATCTGCCGCTGAGCGCGCCGCTGCCATCGTCCAGTGTAAACGCAGCCTCGGCTGAGCTGCGGTTCATCGCCGAGCTGAAGCGGATGGTTATCTCTGACAGCGAATCAGCAGCCGCGTAGCGCTCTGCCGGGGTGTAGGAGGCTACCTCAAGCGGTGTCATGTTCAGCAGATCGTGGACCATGTCGCAGGAGCCGGACATGAGGCTCGCCAATAGTGAAAGTGCTGCCGCAAGCAGCGCGGATTTGCGCAAACGGGTTTGAGCAGGGGCCCTCATTGCTGCTCCCCGGTGACAAACAGCTGCCGCACGTCAACGGGTACGCTCAGCAGCAGGTAGTTGCGTCGATTGGCCGTTGACACGGAGAGCTGGTGGAATGTGACCGAGAGTAGAGTATCACTGATCCAGCTGTAACCGGCGCGATAGGGATTGCTGAAAGATCCGGGCAACAGCGAGATCAGCGAAACGGCGTCGAGCAGCGCCAGCTTGTCTCGATCACTGGTAAAGGGATGCGAGAAGCGCAGCACCAGTGTGTACGGGTAATGAGGTGGCAAGCCGGGAGTCAGCTGGTGCGCGCTGTGATCACTGAAACTGCTCAGGGACCCACCGTCAAGCGCCAGAAGGCTCAGCTGCAGCAGCCGCGGTTGGGCAATCGACGCTCCAACGATAAGCGATACCTCCTGCCGCAGGCGGTTGCCGGCCCGATCGGCTGCCTGAGTTGACAGCGAGAGCAGGTAGTCGATGCCGGTCTGGTAGCGCTGGACCGGTACAAACACCATGACGTCGGAACGCGGCCAGTAGAAGCTGCCTGCAACACTCGGCTGGATAGTAAAGGCGCGTTGGGTTGCCTGTGCGTCCATGGCGGCAGTGAAGGTTACGCGTATCGCCGATTCTTCATCCAGGGTGGCCCCGGATTGCAGCAGGTTGACTCCCGGACCGGCCAGCGGCGGGTCGGCTCCGAAGTCAGCTGCTATCGATTCCAGCGCCGAGACTTCTGGCCGCGCGCTGCCGTCATGGACCTGGTACGTCAGATTCAGCGCGCGCTCCATCGGTATAGCGTTGAAATCGCTGGTCTCGTTGCTGAACGTGAAGTTGAGCGTTGTACCGTTGCGCCAACCGGTCAGTGGTGTAAGCGTCAGCTCGGTATGCTGCTGGTTCCAACTGCCCCTGAACTCGGTGCCGGGTCGCGGCGAGAGGCTGCGTTCCACCTGCTGCATTGCCATCGGCTTGCTGAAGCGGACTACAACCGGTTGGTCCGCAGCGATGCGGGCACCGGAAGCCGGAACCGTCTCGAGCACACGCGGCGCTGTCTCGGTTGCGCTGACAAAGTAGAACGGAATGACGGTAGCCGCCCGGTAGTTGCTGCCGGAACGATCCTGAAAGGTTCCGCTGAAGTGCAGCTGATAGCGGCGCCCGACCACCAGCGGCGGCTCGGCGACAAACAGCAGCCGCGACCCTCGCCACGTCAGCCTGCCGCTGACACTCTGGTCCAGGAACCGCAGCGACAGCAGCTGTTCGGCCGAGCGGCGATCTACCGCAAACCCGAATTCGACCCACGGCTGGTCCTCGCGCGCCAGCACCTGGTTGCGACCGGAGGGATGATAGCGGATGTCCGAGGCGTCGGGGAACGCCAGCAGGCTGCAGCCTGAAACCAGCAGTAGCAGCGCCAGCGTGGATACCGCCCTGTGTCCCAGAGCAAGCGCCGCACGGCGTAGACAATTCATTCCTGTTCCTCCAGTACGGTAACCTGCATGCCGTCGTGATAGGTCGACCGCGGGTGCAGAACGATGCTATCGCCGGCGTGGAGATCACCGCGCACTGCAACGCTGCCGTTTACGTTGCTGACTACCGAGATCGGGGTCGAGAACAGCAGTCCGTTGCGAACCAGAAACACCTGTTGCTGTTCGGCGTGATCGCGTGACAGCGCCGAGAATGGTACTATCGCCGCCTGTTGCGGTACTTCGGTGTCGATCTCTACCCGCGCGAACATGCCGGGCAGCAGCAGGTGCCCGCTGTGGTGGTCCAACAGAACGCGTACCCGGGCGCTTCGCGATCCGGGATCCAGGTAGGGTGCTATCAGCTGAACGCTGCCGCCGACTGTGAGGGGCTGCCGGCGGCCGACGTGCACTTGCGCGCGGTTGCCGATTGCCACCAGCGGCAGCTGTTCTTCACGGATACTGGTCTGCACGTAGAGGCGTGTGGTATCGAGCAGAGCGAACAGCATTGTCTGTGGATGTGCCTGCCCGCCAACGTCCATGCCGCGACTGGCAACCACACCGTCGATGGGCGATTGCACAGAAGTCTCGGCCAGGGATACCTCGATGCGGCGTAGCTCGGCTTGAGCCGACAGCAGCTCCGCGCGCGCCACCTCAAGCCGGGCGCGCAGCGTGCTGGTGTTCAGCTCGATCAGCACTGCGGCTCGCTGCGCGTTGGAGGCCGGTATCGCCAGTCCGGCGTCGTGAATGTCCTGGTCCCGGTAGCCGATTGTGCGCAGCGCCAGGTCGTTGGCGGCTTGCCGTTCTTCGGTCAGGCTACGCTGGTACTGGGTCTGCAGCGCATCGATCTCGCTTGCGGCAACTCCACCAATGGCGTGAAGCTGTTTGCGGCGGCCCAGAAGCTCGGCAACCGCGTCGTACTCGGTGCGCCGTTGCTCCAGCTCCAGGGAGGCCTTTTCGATCAGAATCATCTGGGCCTCCGCGGCGCGTCTGCCTTCGCGCAGCTGCTCAAAGGCCAGCGCTTCAGCCGCGCGTCTGGAAGCGATCAAAGCCAGCGTCTGGTCGCGTGCTATTTCGATGCGTCGGCTGTCCAGCTGCGCCAGCAGCTGCCCCGCCGCTACACTCTGACCTTCCTCTACCGCAATAGCCTGCACGCGTGCCTCGGTTGTGGGAAACACTTCGACCTTTCCCACATGCGACAGAGTGCCGAAGGTCTCGATCTGCGGCCGTACCCGTTGCATGTGTACTGCGGTTACCTCAACCAGCGGGGCGCTGTTGTTCGCTTGCGGCGATTCGGACCGCGCGCAGCCAGCGGTGGTAATCAGTGCCAGCGCCGGCAGCAGTCCCGAGATAAGCCGGGCTATCCGCAGCGCAGAGTGTTGCCGCGGAATCATGTGGGTTCTCCGCTGACAATCAGCCGGTTGTACAGCTGGTCGAAGCTACCAGAACCGGACAGCTGCAGAATCGCAACTTCGGTGCGGAACAGCGCCACTACCGTTTGCGTCAGCGCGATGGAGAGATGGGCTTGCGCGATTTCCGCCTCGAGGAACGCTACGCGGGTTATCTCGCCCAGCTGCAGCCGCAGGCGCTCAATCTCCGATCGCCGCGACTCAACGCTGCCACGCGCTTGCAGCAGGCTCAGTGCCAGGTGATGATGGTCCAGCTCAACCGCCAGTTCGGTCAGGGCGCTGTCGCTCTGCTGCAGCAGGTCATCGTGCTGGGTCTGTTTGCGCGCGACTTCGATGTCGGCTGAGGTGCGGCTGAAGATTGCGTCGAGGTTGTCTCCGGGGCGTACAGTCCCCGACACGGAGCGTGAGCGCTCGGTTGCAGACTGCCGGCCTGCACTGACGGTGGTTTCTGCCGGTACAACCGGGACTGCAAAGTCAAACGTTACGCCGACGCTGTAACCGTGCTCGCTGAGCGGAAAGCGGTCTGCCGATGAGGTTACATCGGCGTTGAGGCGAATATCGGGGAGCCAGGTCAGCCGTGCCCGGCGCTGCTGTTCGACTGCCGCCTGCAGGTCCTTTTGCGCGCGCAGAATGTCGAGGTTGTCCGTTCGCGCCCGTGCGCGGTAGAGTTCGATCGCGGCGCTATCGATATAGCCGCGAAACTCGGTGTCGATGCGCCCGTGCGGCGCGCTTTGGCTCGGCTGTTCGATGCGCAGCAGTTGCTGAAAACGCACTTTGGTTCGCCGTTGCCGGCTGCGCGCCTGCTGCAGTTCCAGTTGCAGGTCCTGCGAGAGCAGATCGATTTCCAGATAGTGCAGTTCACTCACTGTCCCGAGGGCAAGCTCGCGTGCGGCAATCTCACGTTGCTGCTGCGAGAGCTCCCAGGTCTGCTGCAGTATCGCGTTCTTGTGCTGCAGCAGCAGGTAGTCAGCGAATAGTTCGATTACGTTGAGCGCTACCCGTTCGGCAGCGGCCAGCAGCGCCAGCTCCTCGATATCAAGTTGCATGCGGCGCAGTTTTCTGCCGCGGATCCGGCTGCCGGCGCTGTAGACCAGCTGCTGAACGCCCAGCGTGAGGCGCCGCGAATGCGAGTCTGTTGCGGCGTAGCTCACCGAATCGAGGCCGCTGTAGCTGATCGAGAGGCGCGGCAGAAACTCGCGCGCCGATACTCGATAGCGCGCAGCGTCGAGCTGGTGGAGCAGTCGCAGGTTCTTCAGCTCGCTGTCCACCTCCAGTGCACGCGCTATCGCGCTATCGATGGTGATTGACTGCGTGCCTGGCGGGAGATCGGCTGCCGCCGGGGCGGCAGCCCGGCCCAACAGGATCAGCACAACAACCAGATAGCGGACCGTACGGCGTTCAGCCAGAGCTCTTCTCAACACAGTGGCTCTCCTACTTCTGCAGTAGCGATGTAACCGGCCGCTGCAGCGGGTGATCATCGGCCAGCAGCCTCAGGGCCAGTTGCAATTCCGCGTCAGCACGCTGATTCAATCCGGCGCTGCGGTAGATGTGCGCCAGTTCGATCCGGGCTTCCGCCAGCCGCTCGCTGAACAGCAGCGAGCGGCGATAGAGGTCGATGGCGGCGCCAACCTCCCCGCCGGAAGCTGCAACGCGCGCCATCAGCAGCAGTACTTCCGGGTCCTCAGCGGACTGTGAAAAGAGAAACAGCACATTTCTTTCTGCTGCTTCAAAGTTTTGCTGCGAAAGCTGAATTTTCACGAGCAATTTTCGCGTGTCTATGTGATGAGGATGTCGCTCTATCGAGCGCAGCAGAACCCGCTGCGCCTCGGCGGGAGCGTCCTGCAGCAACAGCACGCGCGCTGTCAGATGAGACGTGTGCGCGCTCTGCCGCGCTGCGCGGGGCAGCTGCTCCAGTATGCGCTGTGCCGCCGCGAGCCGTCCGGCGCGATAGTGTTGCAGCGCTCGCGCATAGCCGTCATCCGCAGCCTGGTCGACCTGGTGCGAGCCTGCAGAGCAGCTGTTGATCGCTACGGTGAGCGAAAGCATGAGGAGGAGTAACGTGTACCTGAACCATTCCCGTTTCATAGTGTCCCCTATAACGCGCGTTAACGCAGCGCAAACGGCAAAAAGTGCACGGCAAATGCGGAAAAAGGGGTTACTTGTGGTTGCCGCAACGCTGCTGGCGCTCTTTGCGGGTGACGCCGCACAGCTTGCAGCGGAAGATTTCCACTACAACGGGCCTGTGCACGGCGCAGGCACCGTACCGCACTTTGAACGGCAACCTCTGGAACTACCGCAGCCTGACTTTCCGTTGCTGGCCTGGGAGCTGCAGCGCATCAACCGTGCACTGGGGTTTGTCATCGAAAACGGGGCAATTGCCACCGACGCGGCCGGTGACCCCCTACTGCGCGACTTCACCTCCGCCACAACCGATATTGAAGATTGGCAGCGTGCAGCGGACGATAGCGGCACAGCGTGGTTTGGCGCCTGGAGAGCGGCTTCGATTGACTATATCGAGCACGCTGTGTTGCAGTTTGCAGCGCCACAGCGTGAAGCGCTGCGCGCCACGCTACTGGAACAGTTGGATGATTACGCTCAGCGTGTCCGGCGCGAACAGCAGCGGCTGACCTCGCTTGCGCATAACAGTTTTCTCGCAAGCAGACTGAATGACAGCTGGTCACTGCGCCGCAAGAGCGAGTCCGGCAGCGCCGCTGCAACGGTGGAAACGCTGGCACGGCAGACGCAGGGGCTGGTAGACGATCTTGGCCGGAGACTGTCGATAGACGCTGACCGCAATCCGACAGCAACTCCGGCACAGCTGATAGTCCAGATGCAGAACTGGGAAGAGAGCTTCCGCAGCGGCTTTACCGAGGGCCTGGAGCAGTGGAACGACGCTGAGCGAACCCTGCTGCAGGAGCGGTTGCGCTGGGAGAGCGCGTCTCAGTCTGTCTATATCGATGGCGAACGCGCGTGGGACGCTGCGCTGGCTGAGATCGCTGACTCCCGCGTAGACTGGGTCAACCGGATGGTCCAACTGCTGCAAGCCGGCCGCAGCGGCTGGACGGAGGCTGCCGCGCGGTTTGAGCATGACTACCAACAGCTGATGCACGATCTGGCAACGGCCTCCGAGTCGCAGTCAGCGCAGCTGCTGGGCGGCCTGCAGCTGCATCTGGACGGGGTTGATCAGGCCTACCAGACCAAAGCGCTGGCCGAATCCAATCTGCGCTTTCTGGTGTCTGAACGCAGCAGGCTGCTGCAGAGTAATCTGCTCGATGCCGAGAGCCTGGCGCACATCGAACAGCAATCCGACTTCTGGCAGCAGCTGGTGCTCGAGTCAGAGAAGCGCGTGGCGGACGCTGAAACTGCGTTGCTGCAGGCGGGCGATGACCTGGCGGGACACTACCCGTTGTTGACTCGCGATCCGGCGCAACGCGAGATCGCGCGCCTGCAGGAGCGCCTGGAGATGCTGGACCACCGTGTGGCGGTTGCCGCTGCGGTAGTGCAGTACGCCGAGGATAGCAGCGCCGGGCGCGCCACCGAAGCGCATACCCGGCAGCGGTACACGGACGCCGGCGCCGCCCTCGATGCGGCCGAACAGCGCTACCGCGATCAGCTTGCCAACGTGTCCGAGGCGGCGCTGCGGCTCGAGCGAGCACGCCACGGGCTGGCAGAACAGTCGCAGCGACTGTCCGCTGCGCAACACACCTCCGACCAGGCGCGGCGGATATATCAGTCACGCTGGGAGGTGTGGTACGTGGGCGACAGCAGCCTGATAGAGCGTACCGTGGCAGGGCTGCAGCAATCGGTTGATGCATGGCAGCACTCAGAGCGCGACCGGCAGTTGCGGCACTACCTGGATCTGGCCGAAGCTGTGCAGCGAGCCGCCGCGGTGGAAGAGGCCGCTGAGGTGGTCAGCGCCATCGTGGAAGCCGATGGCGGCGAGCAGTCACAGCTGGAGGCGGCGCTGGAGCGCTTTGCTGCTGCAGAACAGGCCAAAGCCGGCAGTGGGACAGACGCTGCAATCGAACAGCTCTACCAGACAGCAGCAGCCGAACTGCAGCGTCTGTTGCTGATTGTGGATCTGCTGCAGATGCCGCAGGCCCCGTCAACCCCGTCGCACACCCAGCATCTGCAGCAGCTCATAGACGCAGCGGCCACCGAGCCCGAGCGCAGGCTGATAGAAGAGGTATACCACGACATCTACGATCTGGTTCCTGCGTGGGCTCGCTCGCTACGCGGCGAAGTGGCGGCGGGGCTGGTGGCCTCTCTGGAACAATACGAGCTCGAGAGTGACCCTGCAACGCGTTTTGCGCTGCTGCAGCAGTCTGGGCAGATTCCAGCCTACTTGCAGTGGGCGATCGCACAGGTTGTACCGGATGAGCACGGATGGCAGCTGGTGCGCCAGATGATGCAGCACACCGCGGAGCTGCTGCAGCGCGAAGGCGCGATGCAGACAGCGAGTGCCTCCGACGAAGCGCAGTTTCAGGATGCCTTTCTGGCGCGCGAGGCCGAAGTGGCCGCACAGCGGTCGCGCATCAACGCGATGCGGCTTGAACTGCAGCAGTGGCAGTCAGACCGTGACGGCTACTACCGGCAGCAGCTGGAGCCGGCTGAACTGCAGGCCGACGAGGCGCGCGCGTCGCTGGGGCGAGAACAGCTCGAACAGCGCCGTTTGCTCGGCGTGATTGATAGTCTGACCGCTGCGCTGTCGGCTGCTAACGGCAGCCTTGGCGGGCTGAACCGCGACGTAGTTGACGCCAGGCGTGAGCTGCAGATGGCGTCCGAGCTTCAGCTATACGCAGGCGGTGGCTATGCGCTGGAAGAGAATGACCCGCGTGCGGTACTGCAGCAGCGGATTTTCGAGCGCGATCACGCTGCCTTGAGCCTGGAAACGCTGCGCCAGGTTGCCGCGGTAAACTCGCAGTCTGCGGTGTATCCAAGCTTGGACAGCGAGCTCTCTGGAGCGATGCAGCAGCTCTACCATCTGCACGAGGTGCAGAACTATCTTCTGATGCTGGCCGAGCACGGCGCCGAGCTGGAACGCGAGCAGAGCCGGCACCACCAGAGCGCTACCGGGGCGGTACGGGAATCCGTCGATGCGCTTTTCTCGCTGAACCTCGAGCAGGCGCTGCAGCCGGACCTGGTTTTTCCTGCCGCAGACGCACTGACCGATTTCACGATGTTGCCGCTTGAGGACTACCTGGCGCTTGCAGAGGACTACTTCAGCTACCAGAACGAGGCCCAGTGGCGTCGGCGCAGCAATGAAGTAGCGCTGTGGCTGGCGGCGCTGGCAGAGTTCGACAGCGCGTTACTACGCGATTTCGGTCTGGCCTACTACCACGAGCAGCAGGCCAAGCGGTTCGATCAGACTGGAGCTGCGCGGATAGTGCACGCAGCAGCATCTGATCAAAACTTCAACGGCCTGGTGAACCATTCAAAGGTGCGGACCAGCGTCGATCAGGTACTGGCATACGAAGCCCGCGCTGCTTTTGAACGTCTGCAGTCCAGCGATCAGCGCTTTTTGCTCTACCGCTACTTCACCACAATCATGATCAGCGGGACTCTCTCGTTCGACCCGGCACACATCCTGCCGTTCATAGAGAAGGACCTTGCACGAATTGCGGTACAGCACGTCGAGCATCGCGCCCGCCGGGCCGAGCGCCGCGTCAAGAAAGACACCGGCTTCATCAAGAAGCTCTTCGGCAGTAAGCCGTGGAAGCCGATCCAACGCCGCCGCAGGCAGATGGCCAAGTTCAGCGCTGCCGGGGAGTCCGAGCGTGGCGCTTTCATGCAAACGGTGCAGTCGATAGCGGACGCCCTGAGCCGCGTGGAGGCGGCAAACCAGGCGTATCGATCGCTTACGTTGATCACCGACACCGGTGATAGCTGGTCTCTGGTTGGCCGCTTCATGGAATCGAGTGCCTCGCCGGCGCCGCGGCAGCTCGAGGATACGCTGCGCGCGGCTATTGACGGAATAGACGTCACTGCAGCCGACACGGTGGACAGCCTGGTTGCAACGCTGCTGGAGAGCGTTGACCGGCAGCTCGGTTTTGCCGCAGCACGCGTGGCTGAGCGCAGCCATCAGTTGGACGCCTACCGCGCTGTCCTGCTACGAGAGTACGCTACGCGCAGCAACGCACTCGACGACAATTCTCAGCACCTGCAGCGGCTATTTGCTCCTGGCGCGTACCACCGGCAGGCAGAGGCGCGTGTGGGGCTGGAACTGGCTACCGGGATGGCTGTTTTCTCGGACGGCGGCAGGCGCAACAGGCTGGCGCTGGTGGCAGCGGCGGTCTATGAGACATATCAGGCCGCGCTGAGCGGATGGTTCGAGGCCGAGCAACAGCGGTTGGCCGTGGATTACGAGGAACTGTCGCGCGGTTATCACGATTGGGAAGTGACTATGGCCGAGCTCTACGATGTCGGACAGAACGAATGGCAGCGTGCTGCCGGACGGCTGGTCGACATGCGCCGCGGCTGGCGAGACGAGTTTCGCCGCGATTATCACGGTATGGAGCACATCTGGGACCAGAAGTACGCGCTGTTGGCGCAGTCGCGCGATCAATGGGTCACCCAGGCGACGCGTCACGCGGTAGAAGCCGGCAGCTCCAGCACCGCACGACAGCTGGGAATTGAATCTGCAGCGTTGATAGGAGAGCTGGACAGCATAGTGATCCCTGATCTGTCACTGTGGACCGCGCCGGACCTACCGGGCGTTCTGCTGGCTGAAACGCGGCTGCCGGATCTTATAGCGCTGGCGGAATCCGCGGGTGAGAGCCCGCACGCGGTGCGCTATACGCTGGCAGGGCAGCGTCCGATGCTGCACCTGACGGTTGCGTCGCTGCGCAGCGCCGAAGCCGTGGCCGACCGGGTCAGCGACGCGGTGTACGCCAACGCGGCACGCATTGCGGCAATGCAGGTCGGCCGTCAGGTGGACGACGCGCAGCAGCGTATCGAGCGTGCGGTTCAGCAGGCCAACCGCAGTACGCGCAAGCGATTCTCCGATATTCTCGAAGCCGCCGGTTACCGCGGCAGTGCCAACGAGTTTCGACGCCGCGTAGTTGTGGACCGAAGCCTCTTCGGCGGCGAGAAACGCGAGACGCAGCGCATCAGCGGCTACCGCGATTTTGTGGCACCGGGTTTCGATCCGGGCGTGGACTTGCGGCAGTCGCGCCTCGAGGAGCTGTCAGGTGCGGTAGTTCAGGCGATGGTGTCCGAGGCTGTCGAGAACCTGAACCTCTACGCGCAGCTGATCTTCGGCGACCACGACTCAATCGCCGCAGGAGCCACCTTCGATGAAAGCTTCATGGCCAGGGTTGAGGCCGAGGCGCGCCGGTTTGCCGCTTCGGCACAATACGGCAGCCACAGCGACATGCAGGGGCTGCTCGCGTATCACATCGGCTACGCTCCACAGATGCGCTCTGGTGATCCTGGCCGGGTGCGCCGCGCCGGCTACGGCGAAACCGGGCGCATCATGTTGCGTTACATGCGCTACGAAGCGGACATGGCACACGGAATGGCGATGCTGGAAAGCACCGCGTGGGATGTTCCGCTGTGGGACAGCTCGGGGCTGCCGATTGAAGCTCCCAGCGTGCGCGGTGTTGCCACCCTGGGCGTCTCGATTGCAGCAACTCTGTTGGGGCAGCCGTGGGTGGCGCTGGCACTGACCGCGGCCAATCAGGCAGCCTTTGCTACGCTGGACACAACCGTGGCCGGGGCGGACGCCGGCGCGGCGTGGGCACAGGCCGGCCGCGGCTTTGCGGCCGCAGCCGCGGTGAGTGGAATCGGCGGGGTTTTTTCCGGTTTTGGCGAGTACGGATCCGGTTTCTTTGAGCAAGGCCTGAGCGGCATCTCAGCCGGTGGAACCGCCATGGGCAGCACGTGGTACGGCAGCGCCGCAGTGGCCGGCACGCAGCAGTTTGCAGCGACAGTTGCCCGAAGTGCGATAGAATCACCGTCATTCGATGTCGAGGCTGCCTTCCGCGAGCGGGCCATCACCGGCTACGCGTCTGCCTCGCTGACTGCCGCAGTCAGTCGTAGTCTTGAATCGAGGTGGACCGTTGACCGGCGCGAGTTTTCACACCTCGAGATGCAGACTGAATACGATACGCGCGCGCTGTCATCGCTGGCAGGAGCCGCGGCGGGCGAAGGGTTGCATTACGCACTCCTGGGAGACGCTACGCTGAACGTAGTAAATGTTGCGGACCTGGCGGCGATAGCGGGCCGCAGCTGGACCGATGCTTCGGGGGCACCGCTGCGCCACGGTCTGATTGAGTTTGGGGTCCACGGCAACAGGTTGACCGGCGTGGCGTTGGGCGGTTCCGGCATGGATGTCGGGGTGACACAATTGGCCTCAGCCGCGGCCTCGGTCGAGCAGCTTTTTCTGATAAAGAAAGTACAGTTTGACATTGACAGCGCATCTGCGAAGTGGCACGATCTAGTGGAAACTACAGATCGCGCGCTTCGTCTTGATGAAGCGTTTTTCAGCGGCGTCTCACCCGAGGCCGGCACGCTGGCACAGGAGCTCGAACGGGTACGCCGGATGCAGAGCAGTAGCAATGTGCATACGCTGTTTCTCGAGAACCGCGCCGATTATACTGAACGTTACATGGACCAGCAGCTGGCGCTGGCGCTGGCGCAGCAGGACATCGAGGCCAGCCAGTTCCTTCTTGGGACGCACTTCGATACCAACGGCAGTTTTGAGCTCGCGTACAGCCTCTACCAGCAGGGGGCAGTCAGCGCTGCCGAGCTGTTCGCCACACAGAAAGCTTACGCTGGCGCTGAGCACTACGACAGTCAAACCTACAACCAACGCCTTCAGCTTTTTCTGGATCACTTTGCCCCGGACTTGCAGCGCGCCGCAGAGGCAACGCACAGCGATGCCTTGCTCGGTGGCATGCTGATGGCTGACTACGGCGGGGATGCTTCTGCCGGTCCGCTGTTTGACGGGGTGGTCTACGTAGGTCAGCTGCTGGGTGAAAACGATCTGCGCGGGGTCGCAAGCGCACTGGACGCGGTGGCGGAGCTGCCGCAGGTTTTTGCCGAGGCTGTAGGCGGCGGCCAGGCTGGTCAGGCGGTAGTGCGCTACGTGGCGCAGCTGCGCGAGTTACAGGCGCGCGGGGTGTTTGCGCAGGACAATCTCTACGACGTTTTCACCACCGGAGACGCTGCGGCACGGGCAACGGCTGCGGCAACGGTCGCTGACAATGAGCTCGTCTTTCGCGCCGCTTTTCGTACGGCGGGCGGGTCATCGCCGGAGGCCACCTTCACCCATTTCGTTGCCGACGGTTCCTCCTACTTTGAAGTGCAGGCTGGCTACCGTGACGGCACAATTCGCGAGGTGAGCCGCAAGCAGATCGAACAGGACCAGTACGAGCACGTGCAGCGCCTGGTGGAGGGACGTGGCACCCTGACGGCCAGTCTTGCGTTCCACGATGGGGTGCAGATGCTCTACGAGAGTTCCGGCCTGGAGAATCTCTACTGGCAGGAATACGACCGGCTGGATTCAATGGCGCGCGAGTCACAGCGTTACCGCGGCCTGGACTTCTTCTGCAATCTGAACACCAACGAGTATTCGATTGCCTACGGCGCGCCCAATCTGCAGAACTATCAGGGGCGCGAGCGCACCGCCAACGAAATCCACACCCTACTCAGCGAGGGTCTGGCAAACGCCAACGGCCGCTTTGTAGAAGTAACGCAGACCCTCGCCGCCACCGCCGGCCAGAACGGTCTGCTGGTAATAGCCTCCCAACCCCGCCCCACCGCACCCGGCCACCTGGCCCCAGTAGTAGGGTACGAGGGGGCGACTCGTGGCGGCAACCAGCGGCGTATTGACCTGGTCCCTCACGTTAACAACGTTGGTGCTTACAACGAGCGTTTGCCGATTACCTCAGCCTTTCTTCCTGACGCTTCAGTCAGCTATTTCATGTGGGTGCCAACTTGGTAGGAATAATTTTTGGAGGATGTCATCGTATGAAGACCTCGATAGCATCGAAACTGATCGTATTGGTAGTATTCCTCGGCGTCGTTGCTTCCTTGGCATACGCGGATGAAAAGTCTCGGCACGCCATTCTAGTGTTCGAGGGAACTCGGCGTCTCTATGGTTACATCGGAACGTCTGGGAAGATAGAAATCGCACCAACATTCCAAGAGGCATCTATGTTTTATCGCGGTGCTGCGGTTGCCGGTATCCATAGCCCTGGTCATGGCCCAGGCACGCTGAGGTTTGGGATCATCGATCTTACTGGCAGCTGGATTATCGAACCGACCAACGAAGACGTTTTTTCTTCGTCTCTTGAGAGTCATTTCTGGAAACTATCGGATGGGCAGTGGGTCCTGATTGATTCCGAAGGGCATCAAGTCTTTGATATGAATTTCTCCGAGGTGGCTAGTTTTGCTGAGGGAAAGGCCGTTGTGAGACAGGAAGGCGAGCAAGTCGTGATCGACGAGGACGGAGTTATCCTGTTCTCGATAACCGCACATGGGTTCTATGCAACTCCTTCCGTTTATTATGCTGAAGAACGTCTGATTGTATCGCAGGGACAACCCGCGGCTGGGTTGCGGACTATTGTTTTTCTGGACGGGGAGGGGGAGGTGGCGATTCCGGCGCGGACCTATCTGGCCGGCGGTATCAATCCGTTCTCGCAGGGTTACGCTGCGCTGCAGGAGCCTGCGCCGGGTAAGATTGGCGGCGGCGAGGCGTTTTTCATAGATCGCCACGGCGAGCGTGCATTCGGCGGCCGAGTCTGGCGCGGGGTAAAGTCTTTTTCCGAGGGCTTGGCGGCGGTGTCGACTCTGAGTGCCAGCCCATCTCAACATCGCCCGGCGCGATGGGGTTTCATAGACCGTAACGGAGAGATGGTCATCGAAGACATCTACTGGGACGTCGAGCCATTCTCGGAAGGCCTCGCCGCCGTTGCCGTTGAGCTCGATTCCCTGGTGCCGGGCAATCGAGACGGATTGTGGGGCGCCATCGACCAGAACGGTGTCATGGTTATCGAACCGCAGTTCCGCTCTCCGTTTCGCTTTCGTGACGGCCTGGCGCAGCTGTTCGAGCCGTACGAGATCCATTCGATTGCCGGCGTCCAGCTGTCGGGGCCAATCCGTGGAACAACGATGCGCTATATCGACCGCAACGGACGCACTGTCTGGGATGAGCGAGATCACCGCCCGGTTGACTGAGGATCAGAATCCCTCACAACCCTCCGGGAAGCACTGCCGGTTGGCCGTTGATGAATTCGGCGTGCGCTCCGTCGTTGCGCTGCCAGTCTATCAGCGACAGATCGTCGGGCAGTACCTCGTAGCGCCGGCTCCACTGCTGCTCGTAGAAGGTTTCGCCGTTCTTGGTGACAAATACCGGAATCACCATTGCGTACTGCGGTAGCTCCGCCAGGTAGGCCGTTCCGGTCGGCGTATGGCGGAAGCGCTTGACCCGGCCCAGATACTCCCACTGTTCCTGTGTGTCGGCTATCGTGAGAAACGACGCGTCGGGCGTTATAATCGATCCCTGGAACTCGATGTGCTCGGGCGTCAGAAACAGCAGGTCTGTAGCAGGGTCGGTGTGCAACGAGCCAATCATGAGAATGTGCTCGCCGAGGCGCGATGGACCGTCAAGCCAGGCGCGGATCCGGTCACTGACTACAACCACCGTCATGAAGCTTTCTGCGGTTGCGTACCCGGGCGCCGCCAGCAGAAACTGCTTGTGCTGAGCCTCAATAGAGACAATTGCTCCGGATATCTTCACCGTATTGACCATCTGACGTTCACTCCAGCCTGTGCCGATAGTGTAATTCTTCGCGTCCCAAATTGCCAATCCAAACGCTGAAGATCGCCGCCCGGCATCGGTGTGCTATACTGTGCAGAGGAGGTCAAGCATGCTGACCCTGGCGCTCATTCAGACCAGACCGCGCTTCCTGGACGTTGCTGCCAACTGGCGCTCTGCGGCGGCGCTTATTGAACGTACCGAAGCCGATGTCTTTGTGCTGCCGGAGCTGTTCTTAAGCGGCTACACCTTTTCCACTGCAGAGCAGGCTGCATCCGCGGCGCTGACGCAGGACAGCCACGTGTTCGATGCTATACGCGAGCTGTCGGCTGTGCGGGGCATAGCCGTATGCGGCGGCTACGCCGAGAGCGCAAACAACACGCTGTATAACTCGGCCTTCCTGATCGCCGACGGGCGCGTGCTGGCCAATTACCGCAAGACCCACCTGTTCTACCGCGAGACGCAGTTCTTTGCGCCGGGAGACAGCGGCTTTCTGACCGTGGAGTACCGCGGTGCGCGGTTTGGCATCATGGTCTGCTTCGACTGGATATTCCCCGAGTCCGCGCGGACTCTGGCCCTTATGGGGGCGCAGGTTATCCTGCATCCGTCCAACCTGGTGCTGCCGTACTGTCAGCAGGCGATGTACGCGCGCAGCGTTGAGAACCGCGTTTTTATCGTAACGGTCAACCGCGTTGGCCGTGAAACCAATACCCTCGGTGATGACCTGACCTTCACCGGGCGGTCCCAGGTAGTCTCGCCGCGCGGAGAGTATCTGCTCAGGCTGGATGAGACCGAAGAGAGCGTACGCACCGTTAGCGTGGATCCCGCCGTTGCCGATGACAAACAGCTGAACGCCTTCAACACCATCCTGGCTGACCGTCGCCCGCAGATGTACCACCCTTCGATGCGGCTCTGAGGCACGGACTACGCCCATTCTTGACCGAAATACTCATTCATAGCACAATAGCTCCGGCTGCCGAGCCGCGGTGGCCAGGAGGGCGAGAATGGCGCAGGCAAAGCAGTATGACCCGGTTTACGGTCGCAAGGACTCCGCGTACGTAGCTGATCTGGAACAGTATCGGCAGCTCTATCGGCGCAGTATCGAAGACCCGCAAGGCTTCTGGGCCGAACAGGCGCGCTCGCGCTTGAGTTGGGACCAGGAGTTCCACAACGTGATGGACGTGGATTTCAACGACGGTACCATCGCGTGGTTCCTCGGTGGCAGACTGAACGTGGCGTACAACTGTGTTGACCGCCACCTGGCCACACGCGGTGACAAGGTAGCCATTCTGTGGGAGGGAGATGACCCCTCAGAGGTACGCAAGATCACCTATCGGGAGTTGCACCGCGCGGTCTGCCGTATGGCCAACGTTCTGCTGCGCTACGGTGTGCGTAAGGGTGACCGGGTGGCAATCTACCTGCCGATGATCCCCGAGGCTGCGATTGCTATGCTGGCGTGTGCCCGTATCGGCGCGGTGCACACCGTGGTATTTGCCGGCTTCAGCGCCGAAGCGCTGCGCGACCGCATTCAGGACGCCGAGGCGCGCGCGGTGATAACCGCAGATCAGGGTTTGCGCGGTGGCAAAAAGATCCCGCTCAAGCGTACCGTTGATGAAGCCGTGATGGCGTGTCCCAGCGTGCAGCACGTCTTCATGACGCGCCGCACCGGAGTCACGGTGCCGTTCTTCCCGCCACGCGACGTTGACCTCGATGACCTGATGCAGCGCCAGCGCCCGTACTGCCCTGCCGAACCGATGGATTCCGAAGACACGCTGTTTCTGCTCTATACCTCGGGCAGCACCGGCCGGCCAAAGGGTATCGCACACACCACCGCCGGCTATCTGCTCTACACGGCGCTCACCCACCAGTACGTCTTTGACTATCATGAAGATGACATCTACGCATGCGTAGCGGATGTCGGCTGGATCACCGGACACAGCTACGTGGTCTATGGACCGCTGGCCAACGGCGCAACCAGCGTGATGTTTGAGTCTACGCCGGTCTATCCGGATGCCGGCCGCTACTGGGACATGGTCCAGCGCCACCGCATTACCCAGTTCTACACGGCGCCAACCGCGTTGCGCGCGGTCGCGCGCGAAGGAACCGAATGGGTTACCCGCTACGACCGTTCCAGTTTGCGCGTTCTGGGAACCGTGGGCGAGCCTATCAATCCCGACACGTGGGAATGGTACTATCGAGTGGTGGGTGAAGAACGTTGCCCGATTGTTGACACCTGGTGGCAGACCGAAACCGGCGGCATCATGATCACTCCCCTTCCGGCGGTTACCGCCGTCAAGCCGGGGTCGGCAACGCTGCCGTTCTTTGGCGTTGAGCCGGTGGTGCTCGATGAACAGGGCAAGGAGATAGAAGGCAACGATGTGCAGGGGCTGCTTGC